>CAZUBV010000012.1:0-18999 GCA_964618875.1 uncultured Flavobacteriaceae bacterium | reverse complement strand
AGCAAGTACTCAAGCACGGAGTTAGAAACTCACTACTCGTAGCGCCGATGCCTACTGCATCTACCTCGCAAATTCTTGGAAATAATGAGTGTTTCGAACCCTACACGTCAAATCTCTACACCCGTCGCGTACTCTCAGGAGAGTTTATTGTAGTGAACAAACACTTACTAAAAGACCTTGTTCGACTAGGCTTATGGGATGAATCTATGAAGCAGGAGCTTATGCGCGCCAATGGATCAGTTCAAGATATCGATGGTATTCCTGAAGATATCAAAGAACTCTACAAGACAGCTTGGGAATTAAGTATGAAAGACATCATCGACATGAGTCGCCAAAGAGGTTACTTCATCGATCAGTCACAGTCGCTCAATCTATTTATGGAGAATGCCAACTTCAGCAAACTCACCTCTATGCATTTCTATGCATGGAAAAGCGGCCTTAAAACGGGTATGTATTACCTCAGAACCAAGGCAGCAACCGATGCGATTAAGTTTACGGTAGACAATACCAAAAAAGCTGCTCCAGTTGCCGTTAGCCCTGAAGCTCAAATTAAAGTAGCCGAAAATGACGCAAGCAGCATCAGAGAGCAACAAGTAGATATCGAACCAATGAGTGCCGAAGAAATGAAGGCGCTGATTAATCGTGCCAAAGAATCTCAAGGCGACGATGATTGCCTCATGTGTGGATCTTAATTTTTAGTCTACTGCCATAACTAAATATTAATTAGATCCACAAAAAAAGCCCGCGCCAATGGCGCGGGCTTTTTTATACCCCAAATTTTTTGGGTTTATCCTTCTGACCAGGCACGACCACCTGTTAAGGTTTGTAAATCATCACAAGCGATATACTCTCCTGGTACCGGTAAATAGGCCAATACATTTTCACCTACATACTCTGAACCTTTATAAGCGCTTATGGTCATACCTCTGAGCTGATACGCAAAATCATACGCCTCAGAAGCAATAGACTCGCTGCGCTCACCAAACAAAATGGTAAAGGCTGCCTCAAGATCAGCTGTGCTCACTTTTGATAGCGAGCTTGCTTCAGCGCTTTCAGAAACAAAAGCAGCAAAGGCATCAAACAAGCGATTAACACGCTCTTGAGCCGATGTATCGTAGGTCTCTGCGATTAACTTATCGATAAAGACATGAACATTCACCTCAGAAGCTGAGGGCGTATCTGTTGCGGGTAATAAAACATCGATTGCCTTCACTAAAAAGGATCCTTGTTCATTACTAAAGAATTGAGGAGTCCAGTTAACTCCGTCCGAGGTACTACAGCTTTGTAAAATCGATAGTACGGTAGGTGTGGCAACTGCAAAACCAAATGCCTTTCCTAAGTTTTTAAGGGCGTCTCTTCTTTCCATTAGATGTTTCCTTTTTTAAGTTCTTGAGCGGCGTGATTCGCAGCACGTGCGGTGAATGCCATATAAGTAAGTGATGGATTTACGCAGTTAGCCGAAGTCATAAACGAACCATCGGTAACGTAAACATTCTTACAAGCATGAACTTGGTTATATCCATTCAGTACCGATGTTTTAGGATCACGACCCATACGAGCAGTTCCCATTTCGTGAATTCCGAGTCCTAAAGCATACTTGTAATCATAAGCCTCGATGTTTTTAGCTCCTGATTTTTCAAGCATCGCAACGGCTTGCTCTTGCATATCCTTACGCATGGCAATCTCGTTCTCACGGATCGTCGCGTTAAAAGTAGGTGTAGGCAGACCCCACTGATCTAGTCGGTCGTAGTCTAAGGTGAAACGGTTGTCTTCATAAGGAAGAATTTCACCAAACCCTAAGAAATTCGCATTCCATTGGCCTGGGGCTAAAATGGCATCTTTAAGCTTAGGACCAAATTTTGCCTCGGCTACAAATTCATCATAACTACCGCGTCCGGCACCACCCTGGTAACCATAGCTTCGTTTAAAGTCAGTTCGATTCGAAGATCCGCCGATATTTCTGAACGCAGGTACATACCATCCGGCTACTTTACGTCCCTTGTAATACTTGTCTTCATGACCTTCGATAATACCACGAGCACCTACTAAAAAGTGATGGTCCATGATGTTACGTCCGAGCTGTCCACTGTCATTACCGAGTCCGTTAGGGAATCGATCTGAACGTGATTGCATCAAAATTGAGGTCGAAGCGATCGCTGAGGCACAAAGGAAAACAACCTTAGCCTTGAATACATACTCTTCTTTGGTAACTCGATCAATCACTCGAACGCCAGTCGCCTTCTGAGTATCGGCATCGTAAATAACCTCCGTAACAATAGAATCAGGACGAAGAGTTAGGTTACCTGTGCGCTCCGCTACAGGAAGGGTTGACGAAAGACTGCTGAAGTATGATCCAAAAGGACACCCTCTGATACATCGGTTACGATATTGACAACGAATACGTCCGTCTCCGTCAAATTGCTTATCACTAGTAATGTGAGCTACGCGACCCGGGGTAATCACCCGACCATCGAAGTGCTCCGCTACTTTTTCTCTAATTTCTTGCTCCGCACAGTTAAACGGCATTGGAGGTTCAAACTCACTATCAGGCAGTTGAGAAAGCCCAAGTGCTTCTCCAGATACCCCAATGAATTGTTCTACTTTTGAATACCAAGGGGCAATATCCTTGTAACGAACTGGCCAATCTACAGCGATTCCCTCGCGCGCATTTGCTTCGAAATTAATATCGCTCCAACGATAGGAGTGTCGACCCCACATAACCGAACGTCCACCTACGTGATAGCCACGCATCCAGTCAAAACGTTCTGTTTCATTGTACGGGTGATCTACATCATCAACAAACCAATGTGCAGATGCTTTGTTTGTAGTGTACCCTGTTCTCGATTGTTTTTCTTGGCGTTTTTGCTCCTCTACGGTTAATTTACCACCATTTGGCATATCCCACTGGTCAAGGTTTGCAGTCGGATAATCTTCGCGGTGTTTTTTCATTGGTCCTCGCTCGAGAACCAATGTTTTTAAGCCGTTTTCGCAAAGCTCTTTTGCCGCCATACCACCACTGATACCGGTACCTACGACAATCGCATCATACGATTCTTGCTCGTCATTAAAATAGAATTTACTCATCGTTGTCAATAGTTTAGTCGGCCTAATTTAGAGAAACCAACGATATTTTTCTACTTTTAGTGGCCTTTTGCGGCAAACTTTAACAAGAACGCAAACAAACAACTCAAAACTTGCACAATCACCACTTATGAAAACAAATACCCGTATTCAACTCTCACTGATGATGTTTCTCGAATTTTTTATTTGGGGAGGCTGGTTTGTAACCATGGGCATCTTTCTGCCAAGCACACTAGGAGCTTCTGGATCTGAGAGTGCAATGGCTTATTCTACTCAAAGCTGGGGCGCAATTATTGCTCCTTTTATCATCGGGCTGATTGCCGATAAATATTTCAATGCGGAACGCATTTTAGGGGTGCTTCATCTTGTGGGTGCAGTACTGATGTATCAAATGTCTCGAGCTGCGAGTTTCGAAGTATTTTATCCTTATGTCTTAGGGTATATGATCGCCTATATGCCTACCCTTGCCCTAGTTAATTCGGTATCGTTTAATCAAATGACAAATCCGGCAAAAGAGTTCTCTCCTATCCGTGTATTTGGAACTATCGGTTGGATTGCAGCAGGACTAATTATCAGCTTTGTTTTTAAATGGGATGCTCCAGAATCAGTTGCTCAAGGAGCCCTTAGAAACACTTTTTTAATGACCGGAATTGCCTCAGCACTACTTGGCCTTTTCAGTTTTACCTTGCCTAAAACTCCCCCTAAAGCTAGTGAAGGTGCTGTAAAAGTGAGCGATATTCTGGGCCTTGATGCGCTAGCACTATTAAAGGATCGCAACTTCTTAGTATTTTTCTTGTCTTCGGTACTTATTTGTATTCCACTTGCATTCTATTATCAACACGCAGCGCAGTTTTTAGGTGAAATTGGAGTAGCTAACCCTGCGGGAAAAATGACTATCGGTCAAATTTCTGAGGTACTTTTTATGCTGTTATTACCGGTATTTTTTACCCGATTCGGTTTTAAGAAAACGATCTTAGTGGGTATGGCTGCTTGGGCGGTCCGCTACTTTTTATTCTCAATCGGAAATGCTGACGAATCGGTGTTCTTACTATTATTAGGTATCGCCCTTCACGGTATTTGCTATGACTTCTTCTTTGTTTCAGGTCAAATTTATACCGACTCAAAAGCTGGCGATCGCGCGAAAAGTGCTGCTCAAGGTCTGATTACCCTCGCTACTTATGGAGTGGGAATGCTTGTCGGATTCTGGGTTGCTGGCCAAATCACGGATAGTTACGCACTTGTCGAAGGAGGACACGCTTGGAAACAAATTTGGGTAATCCCCGCCCTCTTTGCAATTGGGGTATTTGTCTTATTTGCGGTATTTTTCCGTTCTGAAAAAGTGGAATACAAATCTTAACTGAACTCATGCCAAAGAAAATCAAACTCGGAATTCTAGGCGGTGGCGGAGACTCTCTAATCGGAGTAGTGCATCGTATCGCAGCTTTTATTAATGATAACTATGAAATCGTCGGAGGAGTTTTTAATCCGGACAAAGCCATTAGTATTGAATTCGCGCAACAAATCGATATACCCACTAACCGAATCTATGCAACCGTAGAAGAATTAGTAGCTGCAGAAAATGCGCTGCCAGAAGATGAGCGCATGCAGGTGGTGAGTATTTTAACTCCGAATTTTCTGCACTTTCCGATGGCGAAAACCCTTTTAGAGAATGGGTTTAACGTGATTTGTGAAAAGCCAATGACCACTACCTATGAAGAAGCTAAAGAAATTGCTGCTCTTCAAGAAAAAGGAGGTGCGATATTTGCCTTAACGCACACCTACACGGGGTATCCTATGGTGCGCCAAATGAGAGAAATGATCCGCTCAGGTGCAATCGGTCCGGTTCACAAAGTAGATGCACAGTACTATCAAGGATGGATTAATCCAATCATTCACGATGAAGCTTCTAGAAAATCAACCTGGAGGCTTGATCCTACAAAATCAGGTATTTCTTGCTGTGTTGGAGACATCGGTGTACATGCCTTTAACCTGGTAGAATACACCACTGGTCTTGAAATCGAAAAGGTATTGGCCGATTTCAACTACCTCTACAGCGACAACGTTATGGATGTAGATGCCACCGTACTAGTACAATTAGATAAACACGTTAAGGGGGTTATCCGATCGAGCCAAATTGCTACCGCAGAAGAAAACAACATTGTTCTTTCAGTTTACGGACGCGATGGTGGCCTAAAATGGGAACAAGAAAACCCTAACTACCTGTACTTATTGAAAGAAGGGCAACCCATGCAGGTATTAAAACCTGGACACAGCTATAACAGCGCATTCTCGCTAGACGGAACCAAGGTGCCTCCAGGTCACCCTGAAGGACTCTTTGATGCCATGGCCAACATATACAAAGGTGTAGCTCGTGCCGTTCGCGGAGAAACCTATCATGAAGGATCCTTCCCAACGGTAACGGACGGATTGAGAGGAATGAATTTCATTGAAGCCACTGTTGATTCGAATGCAAAAGGAAATGTTTGGGTCTCATTAGATTCCCAGAAATAAGCGAACTACATTCTATGAAAACCATAAAAGGACCTGCTGTATTTTTAGCTCAATTCATTGACCAAAAAGCGCCATTTAACAGTCTAGAAGGATTGTGCAGATGGGCCGCTGACCTAGGATACAAAGGAATTCAAATTCCTACCTGGGAGACTTTTCTTATCGACCTCGACAAGGCAGCTGAGAGCCAAGATTATTGCGACGAGCTCAAGGGTAAAATCGCCTCATTCGGACTCGAAATCACTGAACTCTCGACCCACCTGCAAGGTCAATTAGTAGCCGTACATCCGGCCTATGATCTCATGTTTGACAACTTTGCACCTGATGCAGTTAAAAACAATCCAAAGGCGCGCACACAGTGGGCTATAGAAACCGTGAAAAAAGCGGCCACTGCCTCGCGAAGACTTGGGCTAAACGCGCATGCAACCTTCTCGGGTTCGCTACTTTGGCATACGGCTCACCCATGGCCACAACGCCCTGCAGGTCTCGTTGAAATGGGCTTCGAAGAACTTGCGAATCGCTGGCTTCCGATTCTAGACCACTTTGATAACGAAGGGGTTGACGTGTGCTATGAGGTACACCCAGGAGAAGATATTCACGACGGCGACACCTTTGAGCGTTTTTTAGCAGCCACTGGGAATCACAAGCGGGTAAACATTCTGTATGACCCAAGTCATTTTGTACTGCAGCAACTTGATTATATCGAGTACATTGATCACTATCACCAGTTCATCAAAGCATTCCACGTCAAAGATTCCGAATTCAACCCTACCGGTAAGAAAGGGGCCTTTGGCGGATACAATGATTGGTCAGATCGTGCCGGAAGGTATCGCTCTCCTGGCGATGGTCAAGTAGACTTTAAAACGATCTTCTCAAAATTGACACAATACGGCTGCGACGTTTGGGCGGTAATGGAATGGGAATGTTGCATCAAGAGCCCAGAACAAGGTGCCCGAGAAGGTGCTGCCTTCATTAAAAACCATATTATCGAGGCAACCGAAAAAACCTTCGACGACTTCGCTGGTGGTGCCGCCGACAAAGACCAACTCAAAAAAATACTCGGATTATGAAATCACTAACCCTTTTTGCAATCTCGGCACTAGCGGTAGCTTGTGCAAACCCTCAAACAGTGGCAGAAACTACCCAAGCTGTTGAAAACCCATGGGAGATACTTTTCGATGGAACTTCGACCGAAAAATGGAAGCAATATAACCAATCCGAGATGTCAGAAGCGTGGAAAGTTGAAAACAGCACCCTTGCCTTTTATCCGCCGAAAGAGGGATCAGAGTGGGGCAAAGGCCATAACATTGTAACCAAAGACAACTATCACAGCTTCGAACTCGAGCTTGAATACCGCGTGGCTGAAGGCGCTAATAGCGGAATTTTTTGGGGTGTTATCGAAGACGAGCGCTTAGCTGAACCCTATCTAAGCGGACCTGAAATTCAAGTTCTAGACAATAAGCGTCACCCTGACGCACAAGCGGGAACTACCCACCAAGCTGGTGCCCTTTACGACATGGTTGCACCTTCGAAAGATGTAACTAAAGAAGCTGGCGAGTGGAATAGTTTGTACCTTAAAATCGATCACGTTACCAATGAGGGTCTAGTGATTCAAAATGGAGAAGAAATTGTGAGTTTTCCGGTTCATGGCAAAGAGTGGAACGATCTAGTAGCTAACTCTAAATTTGCCGACTGGACGGCCTTTGGCAAGTACCGCACAGGAAAAATAGGCCTTCAGGATCATGGAGACCAAGTAGCTTACCGAAACATCCGCATTCGAAGAATTAATGCACCAACTATGCAAGAAGAACCAACAAACCCAGAAGCGACGGAGCTATACGAACCGGTTCCTCCCACAGTTACACCAGGAATTAACGGCACTGCGCCAAGCGATGCTATGGTGCTTTTTGACGGCAGCTCACTTGAGGCTTGGGAGAGTGTAAACGGCGGAGATGCGCCTTGGATCATTAACGAAGACGGAAGTATGACCGTTGCCAATCGCACTGGAGACATTCGCACCAAAGAAGTTTTTGGAAGCGCTCAGCTACACCTAGAGTGGCGTTCACCAGCTGATGTACGCGGATCGAATCAATCTCGCGGAAACAGCGGGGTGTTTTTACAAGAAAAATATGAAATCCAAATTTTGGATAACAACGACAATCCCACCTACGTAAATGGCCAAGTAGGGTCGATTTACAAGCAATCCATTCCGCTTGCTATGGCATCTGTACCTTCGGGAGAATGGAACACCTACGACATCATTTTTCATGCCCCCGAGTTTGACCAGAGTGGGCAGCGCACAAAGGCAGGAACTATTACCGTAATCCACAATGGGGTGCTTATTCAAGACCATTACGAGCTAAAAGGCACCACTGAATATATCGGCTGGCCTAAGAATGATGCTCATGGACCTGGCCCACTGCGTTTACAAGATCATGGAGACAACTCAGGAGTAAGCTTCAGAAACATCTGGATTAGACCTCTTAAATAGGGGTCTTTTCCTACCTTTGCGCCTCTATGATACTATCAATGACCGGCTTTGGCCGACATACAGAACAGTTAGGGGCGGATAAAATCACCGTCGAAATAAAATCGCTTAACAGTAAGGGACTGGATCTTAGTTTGCGGCTTCCTCAATCACTTCGAGCCCATGAACTCGATTTGCGGAAAATTATCGGCGAATCTGCTGTACGAGGAAAAGTAGAGGCCTATCTCTACATCGAATCCGAAACTCCAAAGACACCAGCACAAATCAATGAACCGATTGTGCGGGAATACCTTAAGCAAATAGCTGCAATTGCCGATGGTGATGAGTTACAGGCATTGTCCCTTGCCCTCAAAATGCCGGAGGCCTTGAGCCAAGAAAAACAAGAGACTAACCCTGATCAACTTCAGCATGTAAACCGTGTTTTAGCACAGGCTTTGCAAGCCCTTCACGATTTCCGCGCACAAGAAGGACAAGAACTCATGAGTGATATCGAACAACGAATCACTCTTATTGGCACCCACCTCGAAACGATAGTATCTCTTGATGTGCATCGCAGAGAATCGGTGAGAGAGCGGTTACAGAGCGCGGTTTCGCAATTAAAAGAAACGATAGATGAAAACCGCTTTGAACAAGAGCTCATCTATTACCTCGAGAAATACGATATTACTGAGGAAAAAGTTCGCTTAACGAATCACTTAGCGTATTTCATACAAACCGCAAAAGACAGCAATGAACCCGGAAAAAAACTAGGATTTATTGCGCAAGAAATTGGGCGTGAGATTAACACTATTGGTTCTAAGGCCAATGATGCAGCAATTCAGCGCGAGGTTGTTCAGATGAAAGACGAACTTGAAAAAATAAAAGAACAACTACTCAATGTCTTATAATACCGAAAAACTTATTGTGTTCTCGGCTCCTTCGGGAAGTGGTAAGACAACTATTGTAAGGCATTTATTAGAACAGTCTAAACTGCCCCTTGCCTTCTCTATTTCTGCCACTACGCGAGCGCCAAGAGGAAATGAGAAAAACGGTGTCGACTATTATTTCTTGTCAAAAGAAGAATTTGAACAAAAAATACGTGAGGGTGCGTTTTTAGAATACGAAGAAGTATATCCTGGTCTGTTCTACGGTACACTGAAATCTGAAATCGAACGCTTATGGGCCTCTGGTAAAGCGGTCCTTTTCGATATCGATGTAATGGGTGGTTTAACGATTAAAAAAACCTATCCTGAGAAGACCCTCACTGTTTTTGTAAAACCTCCATCGGTAGAAGCCTTAGAGCAGCGCCTTAGAAACCGAAATACCGATTCCGAAGAAACCCTTCAGGTTCGCCTAGCAAAGTCGGCTAGCGAGCTCGAAAAAGCTAGTGCTTTCGATGAAATTCTCATTAATGATCAACTTGAGGATGCACTGCGTTTAGCTGAAGCCCTTGTGATTCATTTTTTAAAATAATGAGTGAGCAAAAGAAGAAAATAGGACTGTTTTTCGGAACATTCAACCCCATGCATAGAGCGCACCTGCTACTCGCAAATCACATTGCCGAAAACAGTGATTTATATCAAGTTTGGTTCGTAATTACCCCAAAAAGTCCTTTTAAAGAAAAAGCAAGCCTGGCCAGTGATATCGATCGCTACCAAATGGTCTATGACGCCATTACGGACTACCCCAAATTCCGTGCGAGTAACATCGAATTTGGACTACCGCAACCTAACTATACCTCAGATACGCTCGCTCATCTCGAAGAGCAGACCGCCTACAAGTACGAGTTTAGTTTGATTATGGGAGAAGATAATCTGGCGCATTTTCACAAATGGAAGAACTACAAAGCGCTTTTAGAACAGTATCGTATTCTGGTATACCCTAGAGTGAGTCCACTTCGTACACCACCACCCGTAGCTGTTGACCAGCACCCAAGTGTGCAACGCATTAAGGCTCCAATTATCGAGCTTTCCTCGTCTTATGTACGCGAGCAAATAAAGTTAGGCCATGAGGTGCGTCCGCTCTTACCTGAATCAGTTTTTGATTTTATCGATGCTAAAAACCTGTATCGCTAGTCAGTATATCTTCGCCTAAATAAGCCTTGTCCGCATTGTAAAACCACTTGCGACTTTTAGGCATTTTAATACCACCAACCTCTTCGATTTCGCTCAGTAAAATGTATTCGCCATCGCCTAAGGCCTCGTTGTGGTAGAATTGGTAGGCTAGCAACTGATAATTCTGTGGATCGAGATAAAAATACCACGTATCGCTACCCACTTCTGGGTCGTAGGTTACCTTAAGTCGAAGAGTTTCTTTTTGGTCGAAGACAACTCGTTCTACCTTAGGGTCTAATATGGTACCGGGGTCGTTCAACTTCATTGGTAACCCATATAGATAGGTGTAATAATTTTTCATCTTTTCAGCGCGCTCACACAGAACGGGATCTACACTCTCGCACCTCCCCGCTGCATAGCTATATTTTTGAATTACTCCATCGCGTTTTTCAGTAAGCTCGAATCGATCCTTTGGTAGACTTATGGTAATTAAACTCTCGCGATCCGATCGCTCCGGACTACGCATCGTGACTTTAAATTGACCCTCAAAGGTTGACCATTTGCCTTGTGGATCGTGAAAGGCAATCGAAGACGCAAGCACATCTTTTGCCCAACCTTGAGCGTTTATCGATGCAACAATAAATAGAGTCAACATAACTGAAAAGTAGTGGAAACGCTTCATAAGACAAGAGTTAAGACAGCTTAGAAAGGTACTAGAAATACCTATCTTCGCCAAAAGCGACTGCAGAAATGAACTGGGAAACACTTTTGTCACTGAATCGCGCCGGCGACGAGGTTATCAGACGAAGAAATGAACAAGATGAAACCCGACTCGGGTTCGAGGTCGACTACGATCGCATCATTTTCTCGTCGGCTTTTCGGAGCCTTCAAGATAAGACGCAGGTAGTTCCACTTCCGATTCAAGCATCGAGCCGAAAAGGGTTTGTACACACCCGACTAACCCACAGTTTAGAAGTGTCGGTTGTCGGTAGAAGTATCGGACGCCTAGCGGGTAAAATTATTTTAGAGCGCCAGCCTGAACTGATAAAAAAAGGGTATCGATTTAATGATTTTGGAGCTATAGTGGCGGCAGCTTCGCTCGCTCACGACATTGGCAATCCCCCTTTTGGTCATAGTGGCGAAAAAGCAATCGGTAATTTTTTCTCTAACGGACAAGGGGCACAGTATGCCAGTGAACTTAGTGCCAATGAATATCAAGACCTCATCAAATTCGAAGGTAATGCAAATGGCTTTCGCTTACTGACCGAGTCGAGGGAAGGAGTTCCCGGCGGACTCAGACTAAGCTACGCAACCTTGGGTGCCTATGTGAAATATCCGAAACGTGCACTTCCGCATCGTCCGACCTCACACGTGGCAGATAAAAAATACGGAGTCTTCGACGCCAATTGGAGTGACTTTTGTGCGTTAGCCAATAAACTAGGGCTTTCAGATCAATCGGGCGGCTACTACCGTCATCCACTGGTCTATTTGGTTGAGGCGGCCGATGACTTGTGTTATACCCTTATCGACTTCGAGGATGCTATAAATATGGGCTATATATCCGAAGACTATGCCCTTGAGAATCTCATTAATCTGGTAAAGCATCAGATCGATGGTGCAAAATATCGCAGCCTGGTAACCACCTCTGACCGAATCAGTTATTTGAGAGCCCTTGCCATTGGAACCCTAGTAAGTGAAGCGGTAAGTATTTTTGCCGACAACCAGTCGCTGATCCTTGCAGGAGGCTTAGAAAAGAGTCTTATCGATTATAGTGCACACAGCGCTGCGATTAAAGATATTATTAGTCTGAGCGTTAAACACTTATATCAAGCAGAAGAGGTTGTCGAAAAAGAGATCGCAGGCTATCAAATCTTAAGTAAACTTGTCGAGGTTTGCTCAAAGGCACTTATAGCAGAGTCAAAAGCAGAAGCCGGCGTTTACGATCAGCTAATTTTGAGTAAAATACCCCACCAATTCCGGTCTGCTTATGATCAGCATACGTATATCAGTTTACTGAATGCTTCAAGTTTTGTGGCTAGTCTTTCCGATTCGCAAGCAATTGGCCTACATCAAACGATTCAGGGTATCTTCTAGCCGCTTTTTTACTGAGGCAAAATCAAGTTGGAGTTGTAGATAAAGTTCTGATACCTTTCCATGCGGAACAAAAGCATCACCTACCCCTAAATGAATAAGCTCCCCGCGGTATCCGAACTGGTGTAGTGTGCTACCCAGACCTTCTCCCCAACCACCCTGTATGGCGGCGTCCTCAATGGTAAAAATAGCCTCATAGCCATTGTCTGCTAGTAGCTTGAGAGCTTCTAGATCTAACGGTTTAATGAACGGTGCATGGTAACAATCTAGCTGTTGCTTAAGATCACTGAGCCGTTCAGCGTACTCCATAAATGGCCCTGTGGTAATCAGAGCAATTTTGGCCTGCGCCGAAGATTGAAGTCGCTGCATCTGACCCCAACCAAGGCTGTCTTTTTTCGGAGCAAATTCGGTAATATTGGCAGAACCTCTCGGATAACGAATACCCACAGGACCGAATAATTGTCCTTTTTTGAAACGCTCAACAACCGTATAGAAGGCCTGAAAGAGCTCCTGGGGATTTGCAGGTGCTATAAGCGTCATGTTCGGAATAGCCCTAAGCGCAGCGATATCAAACAGACCATGGTGGGTCGGGCCGTCTTCTCCGACAATACCCGCCCGATCGATAGCAAAAATTACCGGTAACTGTTGCAAGGCGACATCGTGAATAATTTGGTCATACCCCCGCTGTAAAAAGGTGGAGTACAAATGGCAAACAGGTAGGTATCCCTCGGCGGCCATTCCAGCCGCGAGGGTAACCGCATGCTGCTCTGAAATACCGACATCGAAGGTGCGTAACGGAAAACGCTCTTTAAAGGCATGCAACCCACTTCCGGAGAGCATCGCCGGGGTAATTGCCACAAGTCTAGGTTCATCATGGCCAAGGGTAATCAGTGTCTGCGCAAATACATCCTGATACTTAAGCGGCTCATTTGATATAATTCGCGTTCCGGTTTTGGGCTCAAACTTTCCGGGAGCGTGATAAGTAATCTGATCGGCCTCTGCGCTAGCGAGTCCTTTTCCTTTAACTGTTTTGACATGTAGCACTTGCGGGCCAGTTCGCTCTTTAAGCTCAGTGAGCGTTTTAACGAGCTCCTCAATATTATGCCCATCGATTGGGCCAGTATAGGGCAGTGAAAGATTCTCAAAAAAGTTCGAGCCGGTGAGCTGATCTATCTGATTGAGATGCTTTTTAAGGGCCCCTGTACTTGGGTCAATCCCCATGTTGTTATCGTTAAGTAGCACGATCACATTAGCCTTAGTCTCGGCAAGATGATTTAGGGCCTCAAAGGCCATACCTCCAGCAATAGAGGCGTCTCCTACAATGGCAACAAAGCGCTGAGACTCCTCGCCTGAAAGTTTAGCAGCTAGCGCCATGCCCATGACGGCCGAGATTGCGGTAGAACTATGACCCGTGCCAAAGGCGTCAAATTCGGATTCGGAGCGCTTAGGAAACCCGCTTATTCCGCCTAATTGGCGAAGTGAATCAAAACGATCATCGCGTCCGGTTAGAATCTTATGCGCATAAATCTGATGACCCACGTCAAAAACTATACGATCAAAAGGGGTGTTAAACACATAGTGTAGCGCAACAGTAAGCTCAACCACACCAAGGCTCGCGCCAAGATGGCCTCCTTTTTCTGCTACAACAGAAATGATGCGATTACGAAGGTAATCAGCAACCTGAGAAAGCTGCTGCTCGCTCATTGCACGAAGCTCTGAAAGCTGAATTTGTTGAAACGCTGCTGCCATACACCCGCAAAGGTAGTAGGTTAAATTTGAATACCTTTGAAACATGTTTGAAGACCCTTTCGACGACTCATATTTTATGCGTAAAGCACTCGATCAGGCTCGTATGGGCTTTGATGCTGGGGAGGTTCCGGTTGGAGCTGTAATTGTAGCCAAAAACCAGGTTATTGGAAGTGGTCACAACCTAACTGAACGGCTTACCGATGTCACTGCTCACGCCGAGATGCAAGCCATAACAGCTGCGGCTAACTATTTAGGCGGAAAATACCTTACGGGATGTACCCTCTACGTGACACTAGAACCCTGCCAAATGTGCGCTGGTGCTTTGTATTGGTCGCAAATTTCGAGGGTAGTTTACGCCGCTTCAGACCCCAAAAGAGGGTTTAAAACTATGGGCGGAAGCCTGCATCCTAAGACTATTTTAGAGAAAGGACCCCTTGCCGAAGAAAGTGAGGCTCTACTTAAATTATTTTTTAGCCAAAGGCGCTAACTCTTCCTTTTACGCTCTCCATCCCGCATCTTTTTGATGTTCTCTTCGGTGAGCATATAATCTTTGACCTCTTTACCGGGACTTTCAATCAAGAGAAATAACGGCATAACGATAAAAAATAACCCTACGGTTCCGATACCCTTTAAGCGATCTGCTGTTTTCGAGTCAAGCTCAAGAGCAAACCCAAGAATAATAGTAGTTAAAGCAGCTAGAAATAGCAGTAAAATAAGATACCGATAGCCGCGTTTTTTACTCATTAATCTAGCTTTTGCACATGTAGTTTGAGACTGAGCTCGGTGAGTTGTTCCTGATCGATAGTAGCAGGGGCATCGATCATCACATCGCGTCCGCTGTTATTTTTCGGGAAGGCGATAAAGTCGCGAATGGTCTCGGCACCACCTAAAATGGCAACCAATCGATCGAGACCGAAGGCAATACCTCCGTGTGGAGGAGCACCGTATTCAAAGGCATCCATAAGGAAACCAAATTGCTCTTTAGCCTGATCTTCTGTGAAGCCAAGATGCTTGAACATGAGCTGCTGAGTTGCTTTGTCGTGAATTCGAATAGACCCACCACCAATCTCGTTTCCGTTGAGTACCAAATCATATGCATTGGCCTTAACAGCCCCCGGATCCGTATCTAAAAGCGCGATTTGATCTGGCTTTGGCGAGGTAAACGGGTGGTGCATAGCGTGGTATCTTCCGGTTTCTTCGTCTTTCTCTAGAAGTGGAAAATCAACAACCCATAATGGAGCGAACTGATCAGCTTTTCGAAGACCAAGTAATTCAGCCAGATGCATACGCAGCGCACTCATTTGGGTTCTGGTTTTATCAAGAGATCCTGAAAGGACGAGTATAAGATCTCCGACTTTAGCTCCTGTCTGGATAGCCCACTGAGCGAGGTCGTTGTTATCGTAGAACTTGTCAACTGAAGATTTGAGCGATCCATCTTCATTATAGCGCACATAAACCAGACCTTTTGCACCAATTTGAGGGCGTTTTACCCAATCGGTAAGTGCATCTAATTCTTTACGAGTAAACGAATTTGCTCCAGGTACAGCGATTCCTACTACATATTCTGCCTCATTAAAAACGCTAAATTCTTTGTGTTGAGCCCACTGATTAAGTCGAGTAAGCTCCATTCCAAAGCGAATGTCTGGCTTGTCATTACCATAACGTTCCATGGCCTCGTCGTAGGTCATTACTGGGAATTTCCCGGTATCAACTCCGTGAATTTCTTTTAGCAAATGCGCAGTCAAGCCTTCAAAAGTGGCCAAAATATCGGCCTGAGTAACAAAGGACATTTCGCAGTCAATTTGCGTAAACTCGGGCTGTCGGTCGGCACGCAAATCTTCATCTCTAAAACACTTTACAATTTGAAAGTATTTGTCCATTCCGCCTACCATAAGCAGTTGCTTAAAGGTTTGAGGTGACTGCGGAAGCGCATAAAATTGCCCAGGATTCATACGACTTGGCACCAAAAAGTCACGCGCACCTTCTGGAGTAGACTTAATCAGATAAGGTGTCTCGATCTCTATAAAGCCTTCATTAGATAGGTAGTTACGAACAAGCATACTCACCTTGTGTCTAAAAAGAAGGTTGTCTTTTACTGGATTACGACGAATGTCGAGGTAGCGGTATTTCATGCGAAGTTCATCACCTCCATCTGTCTGATCTTCTATGGTAAATGGCGGAAGTTTAGCCGTATTTAATACGGTAAGCTCGCGTACCAAGACCTCAATAGCTCCGGTTGGGAGGTTAGGGTTAACCGCACTTCGTTCAACTACAGTTCCTTTTATCTGAATAACGGTCTCACGACTGAGCGATCGCGCTTTTTCGAGAAGCTCGGCAGTAGTTCGATCAGCATCTAGAACCAATTGGGTGATTCCGTATCGGTCTCTTAGATCAATCCAGAGCACAAAACCTTTGTCACGAATTTTTGATATCCATCCGGCCAGTACGACCTCTTTATTCGTATCGTTAGCGCGGAGCGCTCCACAAGTTACCGTTCTATACATGATGAGTGCGCTATTACAACCTATATAATAGCTAGGCAAAAATACAAACGTCTAGCGATTCAACAGGTTGGCTTTAAAAAATTTGCTCTAATGTAAATTTAATGTTAACTTTGTGTAAAATTAAAACAAAGCCATTATGAAAAACGCAGTACTTTTTTGCATCGCTGTCTTCGGTTTAAGCTTCGCTTCGGCCCAAGAGAGTGAGGTAGCAAAGAGCACTACTCTAAAGGTAGAGCGTTCTAGCTACCAACGTGTATCGAATGGCGATTCAGTTGAAATAACGTATCGCCATGCAAACGGGGCTATTGCCCAGCAGGGATACCTTAGAAACGGAAAACCCGTAGGCACATGGAAGCAGTTCGACGCTGAAGGCCATGTGATTGCCAAAGGCACCTACGTGGACGGTAAACGAGAAGGCACCTGGTTCTTCCTATCAGAAGACGGAATTCGAATTGCCAATTATAGTAACAACAAATTGGTAAGTCACGCCATCAGTAAAGAGGGTTACGCCCTTTTGAATGATTAACTCATTTTCTAACCTAATAAAAAAAGCCCGGCGATGCCGGGTTTTTTCATTTAATCAAGTAACGTTCTATTTACGCTATTCTTCGTCCTTTAAATACCGCCCACTTAATCCGATAAGTAATATGATACAACACCGGTACGATAATTAGAGTCAAGAAGGTAGCTACTATTAGACCAAAGATTACCGTCCAGGCAAGTGGTCCCCAGAATATCACGTTGTCGCCTCCAACGTAGACCTGTGGATCGAATCGAGTAAAAAGGGTAATAAAGTTGATGTTAAGCCCAATAGCCAGAGGCACTAACCCAAGAACGGTAGTAATAGCGGTAAGCAATACCGGACGAAGACGAGCTTTTCCGCCTTCAATAACAAGATTAGTTAAGGTATCGCGATCAAGCAACGTCTTCTCATCGAGTTTAAGCTGAGTAAGTTTGCGATCGATAAGCACTTGGGTATAATCGAGTAGTACCACACCATTGTTTACCACAATACCGGCGAGAGCAATAATACCCATCATCGTCATCATAATTACAAAGGGCCAACCGGTAAGCATAAGACCTCCAAACACGCCGATAAGGCTCAAGAAAATGGCGATCATAATGATCAGTGGTTTCGAAATTCCACTAAACTGGAAGATTAAGATTAGAAAGATTAAACCTAACCCGACAAAAAACGCGCCCATAAGGAACGATTGCTGTTTATTCTGCTCTTCGATTTGACCCGTGTAGTCGATAGTTACCCCAGTAGGAAGGGCACCAAAAGACTCCATTTCATTCTGGATTTGTGCAACAATTTCTGTCGCATTCCCCCCAGGGGTAAGAGCAGAATACAGGGTAAGTACCCTTTTGCCATTTTTGTGTTTAATGGCTGAGAAACCGGCGGTATTACGCATGCTTGCCACAGCAGAAACCGGTACTTCCTTTATTTGACCATTTGCAGGATCTCTGAAGATAATACGTTGTTCAAAAAGTGCGCTCTTGTCGTACTTCAGCTCTTTATTCAGACGAACATTGATATTGTAATCCTCTCCGCTCTCTTTGTAAATTCCGGCCTTTTCACCAAAGAGTGAACGGCGTAATTGAAGACCTACTTGGGCCACAGAAATACCCAAATCACCAGCCTTTTTACGGTCGACGTACACCTCAAGTGCGGGTTTGTCCTTATTTATATCGAGCTTAATCCCCTCCATTCCATCAATACTTTTTTCATTGATGAAATTCTTCATTTGGGTTCCGAGAGTAATTAATTGGTCATAGTCTTCGCCTTGGATCTCAATATTTACTGGGTAACCAGCAGGCGGACCAACAGGGTCTTTTTCTACTGAAATCACCACTCCTGGATAGACTCCTGAAAGCGCCTCTTGAATACGCTTTCTAAGCAGTTCACTGTCAAGTCCTTTACGGTCGCGGAATTCGCGCATTTGGATGACGATCTTTCCGCGGTGCGGCATTTCAGCTGCCGAGCCACCTTCGGTAAACGGATTCTCAGCACCTTTACCCACCTGAGCGATAGCCGTTTCAACTAATGCATTGCGCCCATTAATCTGATATATCGGATCTTCTAAAATAGCATAGACACGCTGCTCTATCGAACTCGTTAGCTCGTTAGTTTTTTCAATATCGGTTCCCTGCGGATACTCGATGTACACAATAACCTGTTTCGGAGTATTATCGGGGAAGAATTCAATTTTTGTTCGACCCATTCCAACCGATGCACCAAATCCGATAAAAGCTATGATCAACAGTAAAAACGTTCCGATAAAATAAGCGTACACGTTGCGTCCTCTAAGGGCAATAGCTAGCTGTTTTTCATAGAAATTTTCAAGCCAAACGAGTGTCTTGGTTTGAAAGCGAAGTGTTGCCTTATACAAAAACACCTTATAAAGCCACATTAGAGCAACTGTAGCAATCATTAAGGTACCAAAGGCGCGTACAGAGCCACCCGTGAAGGTGATGAGTAAGCCTATCGGCAGAAAAACAGCAGTGATTTTTCGAAGTAACTGAGCAGGCAGCGGTTTCTCAC
>CAZUBV010000011.1:0-19394 GCA_964618875.1 uncultured Flavobacteriaceae bacterium | reverse complement strand
GCTTAGTAGTGCGGCATCTATTCCCATACCTGCAGTAAGGTCTACCCCTGTAGAGCTAGTGGTTAAAAAGTCAGCGATGCGATTGGCTTTAAACAGGGCTGTCACCTCTGAACTTGCTTGTTCTAATGCTAATTTTTGTGGGAATCTAAATTGTGGAAATTCCAATAAAAATGGTGCCTTGTGACGTGCCCAAAACCTTCCCTTGATTTGGGTCACAAGAGTGGTGTTGCTTTCTTGTTGGCAGATCTGAGGCTTAAATAATAGCGGCTCTACCGCTTGGTCTTTGTAACTAGCAATAAAATTTAGCGCCTGATCGGAAAGTGGTGTGATCATATTCCTTTAGTGAGTTTGATCACAAAGGAATGATTGGAGAAAAAGATACTTAAGACCACTTTTATTGCTGTATAGGCCGGAATCGCCACAACCATACCAAGTATTCCAAAAAGTACACCACTACTTAGAATCACCAAAAAGATTTCTAGCGGATGCGACTTCACACTCTTTGCATAGATAAAGGGTTGTGAAAAGAAGTTGTCAATTAATTGTCCGATTACAATTCCAGCTGCTACATAGGCCAATTTCGGTAAGGCTACGGCATAAAAGTCGGTATCCAAATAACTGATCAGGGTAAGTAATAACATAAGTATCCCTCCGATTAGTGGTCCGATGTACGGTATTATGTTAAAAATGGCGCATAGAAGAGCTATGATAATGGCATTATCAACTCCTCCAATGAGTAGGGTAATACTGTACACAATAAATAGGATAGTTAGCTGCAATAAAATACCTGAAAAATAGCGCGTAAGTAACTGACTGATTTTTTCGATAGAATTTATGGTTTGAGCTTCTTTTTCTTTTGGAATAAAAACGAGTATTCCGCTTTGAAGCAGCTTTTGGTCTTTTAAAAAGAAGAAGCTGATAAATAGTACTGAGAAAAATCCAATACTGAGCTCCCCTAGGGCGCCGACTAATCCGCTGAGTAAATTCGGTATAAAATTCAGGTCTACACTCGAAAGTAGTTGATCTTCAAGAGAAAGGGATTCTAAATACGCTTTTGAAGCTGGAATTTGAGTACTTAGAAAATCGGTTATTCGAAAAATAATTTCACTTACGTTTTTTTCAAGGGCATCAATTTCTAAAAGAGAAAGATTGTCACCTTGTGTAATTACTATTGGGATTAAAAGTGCTGCGACACCGATCAGAATCGACATTTGAAAGAGTAAGGTGAGAATTACAGCAACAACAGATGGAATAGGTAATCGATTGCTCAAAAAGCGAACAATAGGTTTCCCTAATAGGGCTAAGATTCCACCAAGAATAACGTATAGGAAAATAGATCTGAGCGCATAGAACAGGTACAACACTACTGCAAAAAGCAGTACCGTACTGATAAATTTTAATAAAGCGCGATAGATAATAGTCTCGTTCATTGTGCTAGGTTAGTGAGAAAGTACCATTCGTGCAAGTGCCATAAGACCTGCAGTTTCTGTTCGTAAACGTTGTTGTCCTAATGAAATTGCCCTAAATCCCGCATCAAGCGCACGCGTTACTTCTTCTTCGCTAAAATCACCTTCAGGTCCGATGAGTACAATTTTCGATTGATTCGTTTCGATCAGTTCAGATAGATCGGGTTTTTGTTCTGAAGGGTAACAGTGCCCTATAAATCGTTGATCATACTCCTTGCTTTGTTCCAGAACCCTCTCGAATAGACTAAGCTCAGATAACTTCGGGATGTGCAACCGTAGCGATTGTTTAAAGGCACTCTCAATAATGCGCAGTGAACGATCGTAATTCAGTGATTTTCGTTCCGAAAACCGACTCTGTAATGGGATAATGTGATCAATACCTATTTCCGTAGCCTTCTCTAAAAACCACTCAAAGCGATCTGTTGACTTAGGAACACCTAAAGCTATGGTGATGGGCGCCTTTGATGCGCTCTCGTGTTTGATAAAATTCAGTTTAACCTTAGATCGTTTTGGATGAGAATCAACGATAACTCCTTCGAATAAGTCTCCCTTCCCGTTTGTGATTTCAATAATGTCACCAACGCGTTTTCGAAGCACCTTTGTAAGGTGATTACTCTCTTGTTGATCAAATTCGCATCCTAAATCGGTAGACGCAAGTTGCGGTTGTAAGAAACGTTGACTCATAGATTTGTTAAATCATATCTGGCATCTGCGGATACCCCATCAGAAGTGACCAGACCATTTTGATATTTTAAAACTCCGACAACGCCGATCATTGCTGCATTATCCGTGCAGTATTCAAAAGGAGGTAGGTGAATCGTTAACTGATGGATAGCGCTCAGTTCTTTCAATCGGTTTCTTAGTCCGCTATTTGCTGCAACTCCTCCTGAGAGTACAATTTCTTTTATCCCGGTCTGTTGAACCGCTTTGAGTAGTTTATCCTCGAGAATTTTTAGAATTGCTCCTTGGATGCTCGCACAAAGATCATTACGGTTTTTTTCTATAAAGTGTGGATCAGATAGAATTCCTTTTTGTATGACTCTAGAAATACCTGTTTTTAAACCACTAAAGCTAAAATTTAACGCATCTACTTTAGGGAGTCCAAAGTCAAATGCCGATGAATTTCCGACTTGGGCTCTTTTGTCTATTTGCGGTCCACCTGGATAGTCAAAGCCCAATAATTTGGCACTTTTATCAAAGCATTCCCCAACGGCATCGTCAAGTGTTTCTCCAAGAAGTGTTAAGTCAAAAAAGTCAGTCACCTTAACGAGCTGCGTGTGTCCGCCGCTAACGGTTAAACTTAGAAATGGAAAGTTTGGCTGCTTCTTTTGTGGATCATGTATAAAGTGAGCTAGAATATGCGCTTGCATGTGATTAACATCTATTAGTGGGATATCTAGCGCTAAAGCAAGACTTTTTGCAAAAGACGCACCAACTAATAACGACCCTAAAAGGCCAGGTCCGCGAGTGTATGCGATGGCATCGAGCTCCTTTTTTTCGATATTTGCCATAGCAAGAGCCTTATCGACCACAGCCACAATATACTGTTGGTGTTCTCGTGAGGCAAGTTCAGGAACAACCCCTCCAAAATTTTCATGGATAAGTTGCGTTTGAACTACGTTAGAAAGTACCTCCCGGCCTTTTAAAACAGCAGCAGAGGTATCATCGCATGAAGATTCAATAGCTAGTAATATTGGCTCTGTTGTAAATGTCATATGGAAAACAAAGATAGCGGCTTCACTCCAAAACAGAAACGTCTTTCCTTAGGGGTAAAGATGGTTATCGGATTGAGTCTTTTTTTGTTTCTATTGAGTCTAATAGGATCTCTTGTTCCCGTACAGACTTTTATAGCTCAAAAGCTTGTTGCACAACTTAGTGAGCGATTTGGTTTAGAGGCGCAGGTTGGCGGAGTTCGAATAAATCCACTAGAGATGAATTCCCAAATCACTGATATTTATCTCAAAGACCACCTAGGTGACACCTTAGTCTATGTGAGTTCTGTTCGGGCATCTCTAGGTTCCCTTACCGAGTTGTCTTCAAAAAAAGGAGGCAGTTACAGAGTTGGCTCAACGGTGCTTTATTACCGAATTCCTGCTGGAGATTCAATCGCCACATTTGATCGCTTTCTAGCATCACTTCCGAAAAAAGAAAATAAAGGGGTAGACTGGTCGGCAAAACAGATTGAGGCTCGGAATCTAACAGTAAAATACAGAAACGGAAACCAACCTTCTAACGACCAAGATTTTGAACTTACTAAGCTGGTGGTGCAAAAACTGCAGCGAATTAATGGCTCGTTTTCTGGCGAGATTAACGTGCAATCCGGCGATTTGCCTATTGTAGGACCTTCAGAATTAGTAGCGAGGGTAAGGCAAATTGGCGGTCGTTGGGAAGCGTTGGGTGTGCAGCTTCGCACCCAAAATGATGAGCTGAACATACCTTGGCTTGGGTTACAGACTAATCCATTCACGATTTCTGCTGAGATTGCTCCGTCATTTGCTAGTCCGAAACTCATCGAAGCCATTCTTCCAACACTCGATCTTGAGTCTTCTTTGTATTTACAAGGTCAGCTTGAGGCTACCGCTAATTCTATAACACTGGATCGTACCTATTTAGAGTTAGGCGATTCTAGTGCTGAACTTTCTATCTATTTACAAAAGAACGGTTTAGATTATCGCATACGGCAAATGAGTTTCTCTGAGGCCAAGCTGTCGATTAAACCACTTGCTCGACAACTTGCTCCAAAACGAACCAATTGGTTAAACTCAGATGAAGATCTTTGGTTCAAGGGTAGGGCGGATTTGAATGCCTATTCCGACACGCTTTCTTTAGACCTTAAAGGAGAGCTTAACGAATCCTTCGTTCAAGTTAACTATCAAAAATCCGCCTTGCAAGAGTCAGTAGATACTCAGTTCTCGAAAGTTAAACTTTCCTCTATACGGAAAGGAATTAATGAAGAAATTACGGCAACACTATCGGCGCGAAAACCACTTTATCAAAAGGATTGGAATGTTAATGCTGAGATAGAAACCATCGAAAATGGAAGTATAAATCTAAGTAATGTTACCCTTGAAGGTAGGTTAAATTCACAATCGTTTGAAGGTACCCTGCAAAGTACTATGCTCAGTGAGTCGATTTCGTGGTCTGGTCTTGTAGTCTTAGGTGATAGTTTTAAAATAAATGGAGCGCTCCTTTTTAGTAATTTCGATACAAAACGTGTTACAAAGGCACCGCTTGATGCCAGATTTACAGGTGAGCTAGACATTGATCTTTGGGGAACAGATTGGCGTGCCTTGCAAGGAACTGTAAGTTCAAATGACCTTGCGATGCAGCTTGCGAATGAGTTAATTAGTCTTGGTACTTTTCAGTTTAGCGCATCCTATCTTTCGACAGCTATTCATCAGTGGCAATTTGAATCATCTGAGGTGATATCGGGTCGACTTAGTGGAAATTACCACAAGGTAAATTGGTCATCTCTAAAGGAGTTTGAACTACCCGAGGACCTGATTTTTGATGCCCAATTACAAACAGGACCAGCTTGGAAAGCGCTGTTCAAGACTTCGTTAAACATACCCGACATTAACGGATTTGTGAGTTACTCTCCAGACCAATTTAGCACCAATCTAGTACTTTCATCTCTGGTTTACGGCGACTTGTCGATTGACGATTTTACCGTTTCTGGTAATTCAGCCGAGGGAATTGATTTTAGTGCAAGACGGTTTAGCTCTAAATACTTCAATGCAAAAGATGTCAGCTTTCAAGCCCACGACGGAGAAGGGTTGTTTTCGTTTACTGCGATGAACAGTTTTAATGACAGATTACAACTTAAAAGCTCCGTAAAGCGCACTGGATCTGGTGTCTTTGAATTAGATTTCAGCCAGTCAAATTTCACCTTAAAAGGAGATCAGTGGCGAATTGCCAAGTCTCCTCATTTGGTAGTTGATCTAAAGAATCGCAAATTCTCTTCATCAGAAGTTGTGCTCCGCAGAGATCTAGGTGGAGAAATGAATTTACAACTAGGCTACATAGATAACGATAATTTCGAATTCTCCTTCTCTGCTGACGATGTTCCTATTGAAGCGATTACTCCTGAGGTTAAACAATTGAGACTTGGAGGAAGCACAACAGGGACCATATCGATTCGCAGTGAAGCCGGAGAGCTTACTCCTCTTTTTAATGTGAGCGTCGATGAGTTTCGTGTCAATGATCAGGAACTTGGATTTTTCAACGCGATCGTCCTTGGTAATGAGAGTGCCGACCGATTTACGTTAAACGCAGATCTCTCTAGTGGAATTCAAACGTACTTTTCATTAAATGGTGCTTTGGAACGTTCTTCCGAAGGGTTGCAATCTCAGATTTCAGGTGTTTTTCATAGTCTTCCGTTAACCCCTTTCTCGGCTTTGGGAACAACAACTTTTGATAAGCTAACTGGTATGCTTAGTGGGCGTTTTGATGTACAAGGACCTATTACAACGCCCAATTTAAACGGAAGCTTAACTATAGAAAATGGGGGTATTCGTTTCCCGTATTTGGGATCGTCCTATACGTTAAATCCGAGTGCAACTATCGACCTAACTCAAAATGGATTCATTTTTACGGATGTAGCGTTAATTGATATCGAAGCTGCCACTACAACTCAGCTAAAGGGCGCTATTTTTCACGATTTTTTCACCAATTGGAATCTAGGTTTGTCTATTGATACAGGCCAGCAACCGTCTCTTATTTTAAATACTCAAGAAAAATTAGGTTCACTGTATTACGGAAAAGGATATATAACAGGGTCAGCATTTATAAGCGGACCATTTCGCGCACCAGAAATAAAAGTAACAGCTAAAACGGCTGCTGGGACACGAATTAAAATTCCTCTTGAAGCCGAGTCCACTGATTTCACCGATAATTATATCGAATTTATTACCACTCCTGTAGATGCAAAGGATAGAGCGATTAGTCGTTTTGGAACAAAGAAGGGGGTGAGTATTGATTTTGATTTAGAGATTACTCCAGAGGCGGAGGTTACGGTTATTGCAGATCGCGTTTCAGGTACGAAGTTGATCGCAAATGGATCAGGGCTTCTTTTGCTTAAAGTAACGCCTGACGGTGAGTTCTCTATGTTCGGAGACTATGCAGTAACGAAAGGGAATTTTAATTACCGATTCGGAGGTTTAATCGATAAAAATTTTGATTTGCAATCGGGAGGAACGATTGTTTGGCAAGGTGATCCCTATGATGCGAAACTCAATCTTGAAGCGCGTTATCGATTAAGTGCTAATCCTGCACCGTTATTAAATTCGAGTAGTTATCCCAGACCAGTTACCACGGATGTCTCTATTCGTTTAGGAGGTCAAATCTTGCAACCTGAAATCGATTTTGGAATTAGCTTTCCGAATTTAAGTTCCGTTTTGCGGAGCGAAATAGATTACCGTTTGCGTGATCGTTCAACCTTAGAGCGAAACGTATTTTTCTTATTGGCCCAAGGCAGTTTTGTAACAGACCAGATGGGTATTTCACAAGGTGCTCTTACCGGAAATCTGATGCAATCGGCTTCGGGTCTTCTCGATAGGGTTTTAGGCGATTCAGAATCGTTTGATCTCGGACTTTCATACGAACAAGGATTTACTAGCCCTGAGGCTAACGTTGATATTAATGATCGTATCGGTGTTACACTCTCAACTAAACTTGGAAAGCGCGTTCTTTTTAATGGTAAACTAGGGGTTCCAGTGGGTGGCGTAACCGAAACAGTCGTTGCCGGTGATGTAGAATTGCAAGTTATACTCAATGACCAAGGAACCTTAAGTGCTAAGATTTTTAATCGTGAAAATACCTTAAGTCAGATTTTTGCGGGTACTCAAGGATATACCCAAGGGGTAGGTCTCAGTTACCAAGTCGATTTCGAAAACTTTAAGGATTTATTACAAAGAGTATTAAAATCTGGAAATCAGGCGGAATAATTGACATAATTAATTAGATTTGGCGCGTCAATACTATGAATCAATCAATCAAACGTATCGGAGTACTCACCTCAGGTGGAGATTCTCCCGGAATGAACGCCGCGATAAGATCAGTCGTTAGAACGGCTTCTTTTCATGGTCTTCAATGTACCGCGATTTATCGCGGATATCAAGGTATGATCGAAGGTGACTTTGAGGATTTCAATGCACGTTCGGTGAATAATATTATTCAGAAAGGCGGAACAATTTTAAAATCCGCTCGATGTGAGGCCTTCAGGACCGCAGAAGGTCGAAAGACTGCTCATGAGCAGCTGGTAGGTGCCGGAATTGATGCCATAGTTGTTATCGGTGGCAATGGTTCACTTACTGGAGCGCAAAAATTAAATGAAGAGTTTGGTTTCCCAGTAATGGGTATTCCAGGAACAATAGATAATGATATTCTAGGTACCGATTATACAATCGGATTCGATACCGCAATCAATACGGTAGTCGAAGCAATCGATAAAATCCGCGATACCGCAAGCTCACATAATAGATTGTTTTTTGTTGAGGTGATGGGCCGCGATGTGGGCCTTGTAGCGCTTAACAGTGGGGTAGGTGCGGGTGCTGAAGAGATCTTGATTCCAGAGCAAAATTTGGGTCTAGACCGTTTGTTAGAATCGTTGAAGCACAGTAAGGAATCTGGAAAATCCTCAAGCATTGTTGTTGTTGCAGAGGGCGACAAGACCGGTAAAAATGTATTTGAGCTTAAAGAATACGTAGAGAAACATCTACCTATTTATGACGTACGTGTTTCTGTTTTAGGTCACATGCAGCGTGGCGGATCACCGACCTGTTTTGACCGCGTGTTAGCGTCAAGAATGGGTGTTAAAGCAGTTGAGTCCCTTATGGAGGGTAAGACCAACTACATGATAGGAATTGAGAATAATCAAATGGTACTTACACCAATTGATTACGCTATAAGCGGGCTTACCCCAATTGATCAGGAACTTATACGCGTTTCTGATATTATGAGTTTTTAAGTGTAACTAATCATCAAAAGTGTATTATAATGGAAAAGTTGAAAGTAGGTATTAACGGTTTTGGTCGAATTGGTCGTATGGTATTTCGTGCGGCATCCGAGCGTGAAGACGTAGAGATTGTAGCGATTAACGACTTGTTAGAGTTAGATCACCTAGTGTACTTATTAAAGTACGATTCTGTTCATGGGAATTTTAAAGGAACCGTTGAGGTGGTTGATAACCAGCTCGTAGTAAACGGAAAACAAGTTCGTATTACGGCAGAGAGAGACCCACGTAACCTAAAGTGGGATGCTGTAGGGGCAACTGTAGTTGCCGAATGTACGGGAATCTTCACCACTCTAGAGATGGCACAGCAACACATCGATGGTGGAGCTAAAAAAGTAGTTATTTCTGCCCCATCTGCAGATGCACCTATGTTTGTTATGGGAGTGAATCACCATGAGGCAAAACCTACAGATACCATCGTATCCAATGCATCTTGTACTACGAATTGCCTTGCACCTTTAGCTAAAGTGTTGCATGATAACTTCGGAATTGTAGAAGCCTTAATGACTACTGTTCACGCCACAACAGCAACACAAATGACTGTTGACGGACCTTCACGAAAAGACTTTAGAGGAGGCCGTTCGGCTTTACTAAATATTATTCCTGCCTCTACCGGAGCTGCAAAAGCGGTGACTAAGGTTATTCCTGCCCTGAAAGGTAAGCTTACCGGAATGGCATTTAGAGTGCCAAATGCGGATGTTTCTGTGGTGGATTTAACCGTGAAATTAGAGAAGGAAACTTCTTATGAAGAAATCAAGAAGACCTTCAAAGCTGCTTCTGAAAACGAGTTGAAAGGTATTCTTGGATATACCGAAGATCTAGTAGTATCGCAAGACTTTATTGGAGACGCTCGTACTTCAATCTTTGATGCTGACGCAGGAATTGAGCTGAATTCTACGTTTTTCAAAGTTGTTTCTTGGTATGATAACGAAGCAGGCTACTCTAATAAGCTAGTAGATCTTGCATTACACGTGGCTTCGATCTAAGCCCTACTTGTTATGATTCTTGTTGTTGATAGTGGAGCTACTAAATCAGATTGGATTGCTCTTAACGAGAAGGGAGAGGAGCTATTTGCTACTCAAACGTTAGGACTTTCTCCTGAAGTACTGACCAGAGAAGTTATTGAAGACCGTTTGGCAAATAATTTTGAGATTTCGCAAAATCGTCAAAAAGTCACTCAATTACATTTCTACGGTGCTGGTTGCGGTACCGATCGAATGAAAAAGTTTTTGGCGGAAATCTTCACTCAATTTTTTCCAAAAGCGAAGATTGATGTGAAGGAAGATACGTATGCAGCTATTTACGCTACAACGGATATTGGAAAACAAGGTATTGTTTGTATCCTTGGAACCGGCTCGAACTGCTCGTATTACGATGGTCATCAGCCCTTTCAAAAGGTAATTTCTTTGGGTTACATTCTTATGGATGATGCAAGCGGAAATTACTTCGGAAGAAAACTACTACGCGATTTGTATTTTCACAAAATCCCTCAGGATTTGGCAATTAAGTTCACTAAGGAATATCCACTCGATGCGGATACGATTAAGGAACACTTATATAAACAGCCTAATCCGAATACGTATTTAGCAACTTTTGCTCGATTCTTAATCGAGAATAAAGAGCATAGATATTGTCGAGGAGTTATCAATAAAGGACTTCAGCAGTTTGTGAACAACTATATCATGCAATTTGAATTGGCTACAAAAGTGCCCTGTCATTTTGTTGGAAGCATTGCCTACTACCTGAAAGACGAGTTAGAGGGTGTGCTAAACAATAATGATTTAGTTATGGGTAAAGTGCTTCGAAAGCCTATTGAAGGATTAGTTGAATTTCATAGAAAAACGCTCTAAGATTATTTCTGAGCAATTAGTGAGATTTCAACGCTAACTCCTTTAGGAAGACTTGCAACCGCCACAGTTTCACGAGCTGGGGCGGTTTTTTCGTTAAAGAGGGTCGCATACAGCTCATTTACGATTCCGAAGTACTCCATACTGCTAAGAAATATGGAGCATTTGACCACATCTTCGAATTGGTAATTGGCTTGTTTTAAAATGGCTGTAAGGTTTTGAAGCACTCTTTTTGTCTCGGCTTCTATGGTGAGATTGTCGAGTTCTCCTGTTGTTGGATCTATGGCAATTTGACCAGATACGTAAAGTGTATTTCCTGTTTCGATTGCTTGAGAATATGGCCCAATAGGAGCCGGGGCATCGGGTGTGTATATAACTTTTTTCATAAACTAACGACGTATAACGTTTCTTTGACTTCTACTTTCCCATTTTAAATCAGATAGCATACTGCTTTTAATACCGATAAAGAAATCCCATCGCGTATTGGTGCCAAAAGGTACCCAGTTAAATCGGAGATCAAAACTCTTTAAATCACGCCTAAATCCGAGTTGTGTAAGGTTGAATCCTTTATTGGTAAAGTCATATCCCGAAGAAAATCGAATTTTCCATTCGGGTGTGAGATCTAAATTCCCAGAAAACATAAGCGAAGCATTAGTGAATTCGTTTTGACGTGCGGCGTTGGTATAACCACTAGTGAATTGAAGATTCATACTCCATGGAATCACATTTCGATATAGTTTTCCGGGCGGTTCTGGCTCGTCTGGTTCTTGTTCCGCTTCTAAATCATCTGTCAAACCAAATCCAAACAAATCGTCTGAAGCACCCCCTGAAGCGGCACGATAATCAGAGTCATATCCCTTTTCTTCTTCTTTTTGTTCAGATGGTTTATCCGACTTTGGTTTAAAGGTGTCGTTGTTTAATCGGTAGCTAATATTGAGATTTGCTCTGGTGAGTCTAAATAGACTACCACCATTTTCAATATTTAAGGTGTTGATTCTTCTTCCTTGGGCATCTAGGGCGTAGGGGTCAAGTGATCCATTGAGATTGATACTCATTTTTTGATCCAATATAGCGGTGGCCGCCGTCATACTTATTGGGGCAAGCTTTAACGAATCTGCTTCTACATTATAAGAGGTCGCAAAATTTAAATTACTAAAAATTGGAATTTTCCTGGGCTCAGTTTTCGTGCTGTCTTTTGCCTGAACTTTAGCCTCTAAAGTGTTTTGTAAACTGAAGGAGTTACTCTTGCTTAGACTTGGAGCACCATTAAAGGTTCCCTCAAAACGGGAATATAACTCTTGTTCGCCTTCATAGTTCGTATACGAGTCGTAAAACTGATCAAAAGAAGGACGGTATCCCCAACCCACCGATGGTCGCATGATGTGTCGGATTGCCTGTAGTTTTTTCCCCTCTTTAAAGGTATAGGTGCCGTATACAGTAGTCCCAACATTAGCCGATAACCCATAGCGGTTAAACCGATCAAATCCCTTTACTGTATCTAGTATGACTTCTCTATTTTGAGTTGCTGCAGGGTCCTGTCCTCTGGTAAAGGTTTCGAAAGTCCACAGGTCTTCATAGTTTCCACCGACGGAAACACTAAAAAACTTAGCTACTTTAAAGTTTGTACTTATCGGAATGTTGTGGCGAGCCCCCATTTTAGCATCCTCAAACATTCGTGAGGTCAGAAAGAGCGAATCGGTGGTTCGAATACGGTTTTCAAAGCGAGAGCTATATTGAAAATTTATGTTTTGAATAATTCCTTTTTTCATTCCTGTGCGACTCGCAAAGGGGAAAATCCGTTCCATATTTATCTGAGCCGTCGGAAGTGTCAAATTGATCTCTTGCGTATTGGTATTCTGATTATGTGTGGCACTAAGGTTTACGTTTACCGATGGGTAAGCCGGAAAGGTCTTGGTGTAGGATACGGATGAAGAAAGGTTATTGTTCTGGGTTAAGGCCAGGTTTTGCTGGTTTGCTGAATTTCTAAAATAGGTGCTTGATCCAATGTTTACCGAGGCTGAAAAGCGAGAGTTTGGATTTGCCTTAGCATCTTGGCTGTGTGAGATTTGAAGGTTGAAGATGCTACTCCGACTGTAATCTTCAAATCCCTTTTGGCTGGTTATTAAGTTTTCGTAACGCAAATTGACGTTTCCTTTGAATCGATAACGTTTTGTATAAACGGATTGCGCTCTAAAGCCATAACTACCATTGGTATAGTAATCTCCTGTTAAATTCAGGTCAACATATTCACTTAGAGGCAGGTAGTAGCCACCGTTCTGTATGGCATATCCGCGCTGAGGGTCATTGGTAATGGTGGGGAATATAAGTCCGCCCGACCTTCCTTGGCTTAACGGTAATACCGCGAACGGAAGGGCAATCGGTGTTGGAACATCTACTAGGTACATATTGGCAAAACCAGCAATGATGCGCTTTCCGGGGATGAATTTTGCTTTATTGATTTTAATATAATAGTCAGGGTCTATAGTGTCTTTGGCTGTTGTGAGTTTTCCGCGCTGAAAATAAAAGACTGAATCATTCTCCTTTTTGGTCATTTCAGTGTAGACCTTCATGTTTTCGCTCGATGGGCCCATAGATCCATAGCCTGCACCCTGTTCGGTTCTCGAATTGAAAATAATTGCTTTTTCTGTAGTGAAATTATAGCGAATAGAGTCAGGGACAACCACGCTTTGACCTTGTTTGAAATTTGGATTTTGTTCGAGTACACTATCCTTCCCTAATATCCGACCAGCCTTAATTTCATTAGAGGTGTAGTCAATTGCGATGATGCCCGAAGCGAGTTGGGTGTCGGTGTAGACAATCTTGGCCTGGTTGAGTAGGTAAATGGTTTGTGCCTTTTGATCAATACTTACCGAATCAGAGGCACTATATACAATGGGGGCTTCTAAGGTTGAGGCGACTTTAAATGGTTTTGTAGTAAGGCTTGCGTTTTCTAAAGAGTCTTTCAATCGGTTTCGATAACGAAGGACTTCGGGCAATACGGGGGCTGATAATTGCTTGTCTATTGCAATCGGTTTGGTTGAGGTACCTGTGATGTTCCGATCTCTCTGAGCACTGCTCATTGAAATAGCCGAAATACACAGGATTAGAAAAAGCCAATTACGCCTTTTAGTTTGCAATAGATGGTATGATTTGAACAAGGCAAATTTTCGGTTAAAACTGCGGATCAAACTTACACATTATTTGCGTGAACTTGCCGGGATTGCTTAATTTTAGGCTATGTTTCACATGGCAAAGGCAAAAGGATATTGGTTCTATTTTTTACTCGTTTTTTGTTGGTGTATCAGCACAAGCTCTGATGTATCTGCTCAGAGCAATACGTTTTTAGTGGTCATTGACCCCGGACACGGCGGAAAAGATCCTGGAAACGTTCATAATGGGTACTATGAAAGTAAAATCACGCTGGCCATTGCCAAACAAGTAAAGGAATTATTAAAAAGTCAAAGTGATATCAAGGTGGTTCTCACCAGAGAATCCGACGTTGCTATTGATCTCTACGCGCGCGGTCCCATTGCAAATAAGTTAGGAGCAGATGTTTTTGTTTCGATTCACTGCGATGCTCATGATTCTTCAGCCCATGGTGCTGGAACTTTTGTTCTTGGATTACACCGGGCAGATACGAATCTCGAAGTTGCCAAACGTGAAAATGCCGTTATTTATAGAGAGCAGAATTTTGAGCAGAACTATGCGAAATTTAATAGTGATGCGATAGGAGCATCGGTAATTCAAGAAGAAAATCTAAGCCAAAGCATCAACCTTGCCTATAAGGTTCAACAGGGATTAGTCAAGAAGGCGGGGCGGAGAGATCGATTGGTAAAACAAGCAGGTTTTGTCGTTTTATATGGTACGGTGATGCCCTCGATCCTTATAGAAACAGGGTTTCTCAGCAATCCTAACGAGGGTGCTTTTTTAAATTCAAAGTCTGGTCAGCAAAAAGTTGCATCATCCATTGCAGAAGCATTAATTGATTACAAGAACGAATTTTTTTTAAACTCAGTAGTGGCTTCAGACGCGCCGTTAGATGGTCCGTATTATCAGATTCAACTCGCTGCTTCAGATAAGGAATTAGCCTCGAACGATTCGTTTTTTAACGGTTTAAAACCAATCTATCGCGAAGAGGGTTCTACATTAATACGTTATTTTTACGGTCGAACCTCGTCTTATCAGTCCGCTCAACAATTCCTTGCAAAGGCTCGTGAAAAGGGGTTTACGGACGCTTTTATAGTTACAAGTAATTAACAGTATGGAATCAACTACCAAATCATATCGTCTTTCGAAAGAATTTAAGGCAGGTCTTATTGTTATCCTGGGAACGCTCGCGGTAGTTCTTGGATTCAGCTATCTTAAATCGAATAGTCTTTTAGGTAAATCAACCAAACTCTATGCGGTATACGATCACATTGGAGGACTTCAATCAGGAACCACAGTAACTCTGAATGGATTTAGTATTGGTACGATTGATGAAATATCGTTTTTGGATAATTCAGGTAAACTGCTTGTTACCTATACGCTAATTACTGATATTGATATTCCGAAAAATTCTATAGCTGAACTCTATGACGCATCGGTTCTTGGAGGCAAGGCGCTGCAGGTAGTTTTAGGTGATCCAAGTACAGGTTCGGTTGTATCTGGAGACACGCTTCGCTCGACTGTACGCCTCGGGATGGCTGATAAGATTACCGAGCTTCTTGAGCCTCTAGAGCAAAAAGTAAGCAGTGCGATTAATGAGACAGACCTTCTAATCAAAAGCTTAAATCAAGTGCTTGACACCGATGGTAAAGCCCAACTCAGCCAAACCTTAACTAATTTCACCACAATTAGCGAGTCAGTAAAGGCGATTACAACAGACCTCAATAAAGCCTTAACAGCTAATGAGGACGGTTTGCAGAAAGTAGTGGGAAATACCGTGTCGTTTACTGATGATTTAGCTCAATTAACTAAGGAACTTAAGGATAGTGGTCTGAGTGACTTGGTTGCCAACTTAAATCGAATTTCCACTTCACTGAATCAGGTTACTACTCAATTGGCAGCTGGAGAAGGCACCTTAGGGGAGTTACTTCAAAACCCTTCTATTTATTTGGCTTTGGAGGCTAATATGAAAGAATTGGAATTACTGATGCAAGATTTGCGTCTGAATCCAAAGCGGTATCTTTCTGTATCGGTCTTTGGAAAGAAGCAGCAACCGTACGAGTTGCCCGAAAACGATCCCGCAAAATCTAAAAACTAAGCAATGGTTTCTTCCCTTCTTTTTGGCACTTTATTAGTTGTTGGTGTCGGATTTTTTTATCGAAGCGTTAAGAAGCTCGCTAAAGCCATTCATTTGGGTCGCCCTTTATCTGCAGTTGATCGAAAAAAGGAGCGTCTACTACAAATGCTGCGATTAGGGTTTGGTCAACAAAAAATGCAACGAAATTTACTTGTGGGAGTATTACACTTTGTTGTTTATTTAGGTTTTTTGATCATAAATCTAGAGCTTCTTGAGATTGTTATTGATGGTCTCTTTGGTACGCATAGGGTGTTTAGTGGATTAGGTGTTTTTTACAATAGCGCAATTGCTGTATTTGAATTTTTTGCCCTAGCCGTTATATTGGCTGTTATCGTGTTTTGGGCGCGAAGAAACTGGGTTCGTATAGCCCGATTTTGGAGTCCAGAAATGAAAGGTTGGCCAAAATCTGACGCGAATTGGATCCTTGTTATCGAGCTGATATTAATGCTTCTTTTTCTAACCATGAACGCTGCAGATTATGCACTGCAAATCCGTGGCGAGTTAGATTATCCAAGCGCAGGTTGGTTTCCCGTAAGCGGATTACTTCTTCCCCTTATAGACGGGTTTTCTACGAGCACACTAATGGTAATTGAGCGCACGGCTTGGTGGCTGCATATCGCAGGTATTTTATTTTTTCTGAATTATCTGTATTATTCGAAGCACTTACACATCTTACTGGCCTTTCCACACACTTATCTTTCAAGTCTAGAGCCTTTAGGTAAGCTTGAAAATAACGAAGTAGTTACTGCTGAGGTCAAGATGATGATGGGCTTAGAAGCGACTCCGCTCAGTTCTGAAGCTCCGATGAGTTTCGGAGCAAAGGACGTATCTGATCTCTCTGTAGTTCAACTACTCGGAGCGTTTTCCTGTACCGAGTGCGGAAGATGCACAGCGGCTTGCCCAGCAAATCAAACCGGTAAGTTATTGTCGCCGCGAAAAATAATGATGGATACAAGAGATCGCGCAACAGCTATAATAGAAGCAAAGGACCCAGCTTCAGTAGGCGAACATCACTTGCTAGACCATTATATTTCTCGCGAGGAACTTTGGGCCTGTACAACCTGTAATGCATGTGTTGAATCGTGTCCTATTGGTATAAGCCCGATGTCGATTATTCTTTCCATGCGCCAATATATTACCATGGAAGAGGCTCAGGCTCCTTCTGATCTCAATGCGATGATGACTAATATTGAAAACAATGGTGCTCCATGGCCTTTTAGTGCTGAGGACCGACTTAATTGGATAAAATAATGAGCGAACTTACCGTTAAAACAATGGCTGAATGCGTTGCAGAGGGAATTACCCCTGAGGTACTCTTTTTTGTCGGATGCGCAGGAAGTTTTGATTCACGTGCCCAAAGTGTAACCAAGGCCTTTGTGAAAATTTTAAATAAGGCTCAAATTTCGTTTGCGGTTTTAGGAAAAGAAGAAACCTGTACCGGAGATCCTGCAAAACGAGCTGGAAACGATTTTCTGTTTCAGATGCAAGCCATGACTAACATTGAGATCATGAATGGGTACGGAGTTCAAAAAATAGTTACGACATGCCCGCACTGCTTTAATACCCTTAAAAATGAATATCCTTCTTTAGGTGGAAATTACGAAGTGATACATCACACGCAGTTTTTAAAGAGTCTTCTTGACCAAAAACGAATTGATGTGTCCGGAGGAACGTTTAAAGGAAAGAAAATAACCTATCACGACCCCTGTTATTTGGGTAGAGCCAATGGTATCTACGAGGCTCCAAGAGAATTGCTTGAGAAGTTAGAGGCAGAGATCATTGAAATGAAACGTTGCAAGAAAGATGCACTTTGTTGTGGCGCAGGGGGTGCGCAGATGTTTAAGGAGTCTGAAAAGGGAAGTCAAGAAATTAATCATACTAGGGCTGAACAGGCCAAAGAAACAGGAGCAGAACTAGTCGCAGCGGCCTGCCCGTTCTGTAGTACCATGCTAAGTGACGGTGCTGTTGCTGTTGGTGCTACTACAGCTACAGTAAAGGATTTAGCGCAACTGATAGCAGAAGCTGCAGATTTATAAAATAAGTACATGAAAGTTGATTTTAACGAACTACCTGAAGAGGCGAGAATTTGGATTTATCCTGCAAACCGTCCTTTTACTGAGCAGGAGATGACCCTAATTAAACAGCGCCTAGATGTCTTTGTCGAATCATGGTCGGCGCACAGTGTTCCGTTAAAGGCTTCTTATCTGCTTCCGTACAATCGTTTTATTGTTTTGGCAGTAGATCAGACGGAAACTAGAGCTTCCGGATGCTCAATAGATTCATCCGTTCGGATGATTCAAGAATTAGAAGTAGAATTTTCAGTTAGCTTACTGGACAAAATGAATGTCACCTATAAACAAGGAGAATTCTTGGCCTACAAATCCTTATCAGATTTTAAAAAAATGGCTAAGGATAGGGCAGTTTCAGCATCTACAATTGTGTTTAACAATCTAGTAGATACGAAGATAGAGTTTGAAACGCATTGGGAAGTACCCGCAATCGAAAGTTGGCATTCTCGATTTTTATAATAGTTATCTGTGAGGTCTAGACTACAACGTACTATAGCGCTACTGCTACTTTGCTCAGGCTTTTTGTTTGCTCAGACTTCGGTTTTAGATGCGAAAGACTCAGCACTACAAATGCAGTGGGTAGATAGCGTATATCGATCGATGACTCTAGAGCAGCGGGTAGGTCAACTCATGGTAGTCTTTACCGACTCCAAGTCCGACGATTTTGACCGAATTAAGGAGTTAATCGATAACTATACTATTGGAGGTTTGCTTTTTTCTGTTGGAACGCCAGAAAAGCAGCTTGAGCTTACAAATGCCTATCAGAAAATTTCTGAGGTTCCGCTCTTAATTACGATGGATGCTGAGTGGGGACTTGCCATGCGGCTTTCTAATTCTTTTGCTTTTCCATATGCGATGACTTTAGGGGCTAGTAATGATACTGCTTTAGTGCGACAGATTGGAGCTCGAGTTGGTGCCCATGCACGTCGCATTGGGGTTCATATGAATTTTGCTCCAGTTGTAGACTTAAATACGAACCCGAGTAATCCGATTATTGGTAATCGGTCTTTTGGTTCCGATCCAGATCGTGTTTCTAAACTCGCATCAGCCTTTTACCAGGGTATGTGGAGTGAAGGAGTAATGGGTTCTATCAAGCATTTTCCTGGTCATGGGGACACAGCTACCGACTCTCACCTAACACTTCCAGTGGTAAAATCTTCCCGTAGGGAGCTTGATTCGCTTGAATTAAAGCCATTCAGGCATTTAATCCGAAGTGGAGTGCATTCAGTAATGATTGCTCATCTAGCGCTCCCTAATATTGTTTCAGCAGGTCTTGCTACAGCTTCGTTGTCTAAACAGATTGGTACAGCGCTTCTTCAAGACGAATTAGGGTTTGAAGGTTTAGTGATTACGGACGCTCTTAACATGAAAGGGGTGAGTGCCGAACTTAGCCCTGAAGAAGTCGTGGTAGCCGCCTTTAATGCTGGAGCGGACATACTTCTCTATCCTCTAGAGGTAGGTAAAAGCATTGACGCACTTTTAGCTCAGATTCGTAATGGGTCGATCTCTGAGGCTCGCCTTGAGCAGTCCGTAAAGAACATACTAAAGGCGAAATATGTATTGGGACTAAATAAGTGGAGTAATATCGATACTGTTAATTTAAGTGAAGATTTAAAATCTACTGAAGATCAGATACTTAAAGAAGAAGTTTTCGAATCTGCGATAACGGTTTTTGACGCCGATAATAGATTGCCTGCACCGGTAGATAAGTCGTAT
>CAZUBV010000010.1:16473-19595 GCA_964618875.1 uncultured Flavobacteriaceae bacterium | reverse complement strand
TTTTGATCTGCCGGCAGAAATGCCCCGGACGGATTGTAGACTAAATCGAGTTTTAATTCTTTATCGATGCCGTAGCCTAATTCATTCAGGCGTTTAAGTGCCAGGATAGACTTTGAAAACACACCTTCTCCTCGTTGTCTGTCTGTGGTTTTTAAGGTGTAGTGCGGAAGCGAAGAGACTACATGAATTTGCTGTTCTTTAAAAAAGTCCGGATAGGTTTTAAAGTTCGTGTTCGATTCTAGAATAGTCAGATTCGAGCGCACGATAATATCTTGAACTCCAGTTTTTCTTGCGCCTTGTACAAGTCGTTTGAATTCAGGATTCATCTCAGGCGCCCCTCCGGTTAAATCGAGTGTTTTCGGTTTCAAACGATCTAATGCAATAAGGACTTGGTCGATGGTTTCACTTTGCATGATCTCTTTTCGATCGGGCCCCGCATCTACATGACAGTGTGCACAGGTTTGGTTGCACATATACCCTAGGTTTACTTGAAGTATTTCAAGCTCAGATGTGCGGAGCTGGTACTTATGCCGGTCAAGCATTTTTTCGAACGGAGGTAATTCACCAGATTCAAATGCTCCTTTAGAAAGAAATTCAAGTTGTTTTTTAGGGTCTGAGAACAGATGTTTTGATCGATGTAAGCTAAGGGGCTTCATTAATGAGAGAGCTTTTTGTGCTTATTCATCATCTGAACCGCATGTACTAGTGTTGCGCCACTCTCAATGGCCGCTCCTGCATGGACAGCTTCCATCATTTCTTCTTCTGTGATTCCGCGTTGCATACCATCTTTGGTATAAGCATCAATGCAATAGGGGCACTTTACTACGTGGCTAACCGCAAGTGCAATTAGAGATTTTTCTCTTGCAGACAGGGCTCCTTCTTCAAAAACCTTAGTGTAATACTCGAAGAATCGCTTTCCTAATGGTTCGCTCCAATCAGATATGTTTTTAAAGTTTTTCAGGTCCTTTGGATCGTAGTACGTTTCGCTCATAGTCAATTTTATTTGACCCCTAAGTTAACCAATAGGCCACTTTTTATTGTGTGTATCTTTGCAAAAGAATACATACAATATGCCAGAGAATCAGCAGCAGCACACCTCATTGGTGCTTTCAGGCGGGGGAGTCCGCGGGATGGCTCATATTGGATTTATTCGGGCAATTAATGAGCACGGAATTCAGATTGATCGTGTTGCCGGTGCGAGCGCCGGTGCAGTTGTAGGAGCCTTATTTGCAAACGGAAACCACACCGACGACATGCTTGCATTTTTTAAAGAAGCTCCACTTTTCAAATACAATTATTTTAACATTCACAAACCGGGTTTAATAGATACGGATCGTTATTATGACCTACTAAAAGGGTTCTTGAAACACGACTTATTCGAGGAACTAAACAAGCCATTGCATGTAGCAGCAACGAACCTTGTTGACGGTACTTTAAAGGAGTTCAATTCAGGTGAACTTATTCGCCCACTTCTTGCATCGGCCTCATTAACCCCCGTTTTTAGTCCGGTTGAGATTGATGGAGAATTGTTTGCTGATGGAGGGATTTTAAGCAATTTTCCATTAGAGTTTGTCGAAGAAAAATCTACACAAATTATAGGGTCAAACACTACAGCACTTGGCCGACTTAGCGCAAATCAACTTAAGAATGCTCTCCAAATCACTACACGCGTAAGCAGCTTAATGATTTACTCACGAACTGCCGAAAAACTAAAGCGTTGCAGCTTCTATATACAGCCAGAAGGGCTAAAGAAAATAGGTTTTTTAGACAAGTCGGGAGTTGAAAAGGCTTATCAGATTGGTTATGAAGAGGGTAGTCGGGCGATTGAGACCTACCTCAATACCGCTTAAACGTTGTCAAAATCGACTGAGATGTGTGCTGAGGTGATCTTTGCCTGGCAACTAAGCATGAATCCTTGAGCTATTTCACGATCTGTAAGCACCTGATTTCTTGCCATTTCAGCTGTTCCTTCCGAAATTTTACAAATGCAACTACTACAAGACCCTCCTTGACACGAGTATGGAGCGTCAATGCCCTGTTCAAGCAAACTATCTAGTAAAAACTCTTCTTTGTCGACCGTTATCTTTTGGGTTTGACCGTCAAGAAGCACTGTAACCTCGGCTTTGCCCGAGGTGTCAATTTCTTTTTGTTCTGATGAGGCTACAAAGAGTTCGAATAGCACATCTTCAGAGGCCATACCAGCGTCAACCAAGGTTTCTTGAGCGGTCTGTATTAGGGCTTCAGGTCCGCATAAATACGCTTTTTCTATAGGGCCAACTGCAGATAGCTTGTTTTTTAGTGCATGCAATAGCGTTCCTTTTTCGATGCGACCGAAGTAGTCACCTTCACGGCTTTGAGAGTAGGAGTTCGCCCAAAAAAAACGGTCTTTGAATTGCTGTTGTAATTCTTCAAGTTGCGGAATAAACATGGCTGTTGAGGCAGTTTGATTCCCGTAGACTAGACCAACAACAACTTCTGGATCTGCGAAAAGAGCGGTTTTAATGATACTGAGAAGAGGTGTAATTCCACTTCCCGCTCCCACGGCAAGAATCCGTTTTGCTGCGGGGTCGTAGGTAAAGCTTCCTTCTGGAGTAGCTACCCTCAGCTGATCACCTTCTTTTAGTTCAGTATTGGCGAAAGTAGAAAACACGCCGTTTTTAACCTGTTTAAGCCCTATGCACAGCTCCTTGTCACTAGGGGCTGAAGCGATAGAATACGAACGACGAATAGCTCCTGTTGGGGTATGATGCTCGATGGTGATATATTGACCTGCGCTGAACTTAAAATTGGGCTTAAGCGGCTGCTCAATGTTTAAGTATACCGCAATAGATTCTGGGGTAAAGCGTTCAATTTTTGATATCTGCAGGGAGTGAAAGTTCATAGCTTTAAATTTTTGTCAAACATACGAATCCGACTTAACTTAGGCCAGTGAAGTTCCGTGTAACACCCGCCCTAGTTGTAGGATTCGTATTGACCTTGAGCTCTTGTGCGCTTATTCCCTCAAGTCGCACTAAGCTTGCGTCTAAACGGATTTCTGCCAAGTACAACGTGCTGTTTCACGCCGACAATGCCCTTTTTAGCGAGTTAGAAAGCCGCACTCCAGAAAGTGAAAACATTCTTGA
>CAZUBV010000010.1:0-16373 GCA_964618875.1 uncultured Flavobacteriaceae bacterium | reverse complement strand
ATGCCCTTTTTAGCGAGTTAGAAAGCCGCACTCCAGAAAGTGAAAACATTCTTGATCCCCTTAGCGCACTACCGCCGGCATTCTTAACTTATGAAACAGATACCGCAAGTAGCGCATTCCTAGACCGGGCAGAAGAGAAGGCCGTTAAGGCTATTCAAAAGTATTCTCTTATCGAAGCGAAAAAGGAAAAAAATGAGCAGCTTGATCGCGCCTATCAGGTGTTAGGGTATACTCGGTATTTTTCTGCAAGACCTTATCCGGCACTCGAAGCCTTTAGAAAATTGGCTGCCCAGTCAAACCGTTCGGAAGCAATTGCAATGGGCAGTCTAGGTGAGGCGTTTGTGTTTTTTTCACTTCAAAACTTTCAGGCAGCTGAGGAGGCTTTAGCGCGTTTTGAGATCTCGGCTGCTAAAAAATCTTCCGATCGTTTTTTGGCTAGTTTACTAGCCGCGCAGATTGCATATGAAGAAGGGGCTGAACAGGTTGCCATCGAAACCCTTCAAAAAGCAATGACCTATAAAGCAGCGGATAGTATCTATAAACGAACCGAACTTGTTTTAGCTAAACTGCTGGAGCAGAGTGGTTCTGTTCAAGAAGCTCAGGTGTACTACAAACGCTTAAGTAAAGACCGCTCATATCGTTTTGCGCCTTACCGTATCGTTTCACAGATCGCCATTGAAGATATAAAAGCACAGACGGATTCTGTTTACCAGCTTAGCATGGATCGCTTGCTTAAGCGATGGAACAATTATGATCATCGCGCACTACTTTTCCGAGCTAAAGGGTTAAAGTCTTTGTCGGGGTTTGATGATAACGGCCTAATAGAAGTAATGCCTGAACGCGCGTTAACGTTTTTCGAAGCGGCTAACCGTTTGGGAGAGCCATGGTTGCAAGTTGCCAATTTTGACACCTTGGTCGCTTTTGAATTAAGACGAAAAAATTATCCACAGGCACTGAGTTATCTCGATAGTTTATTACAGCGAGCCGACGGGGTTCCTAGAGCGATATTTGCTCAGAGAACCAGTAGCCGAAAGCAGGTTGCAGAACTGTTGGATTATTTAGATCGAATCAACGAAATTGAAGAGCTTATCGCACTGAGTCAGTTGCCGGAAGAGCAGCGTAAGGACACGCTTTATCAAATGGTTCGACAAGAACTTGAGGCCAAGCGGAATCGTGAACGAGCCGAAATGCTTATCGATTCAGACCTGACCGAAGATCAACCCGAAGCAATAACCGAGGCAGTAGAGGACTTTTATTTTGCTCGGCCAGAGATTTTGCGCTCTGGCAAGCTTGCTTTTGATCGAATCTGGGGCCCTAGAGCTAATGTTGATAATTGGCATGTTATTTCTGCAGCGCCCGAGCGACTTATGATTGCTAACGAAATTTCTTCAGCGCCTCTTAAACGTGGTGCAACCGGGGGTGAAGCTACTATTGAGCTGTTAGATAACGAAATTGAACAAGAGGTGGCTGCGCGTCTTGGAACAATACCATCGGACGCGAGCGCTATTGAGAAGCTGAAAAAAGAACAAATTGAATCTACCTTTTCGGCTGCTTCAATTTATTACTACCAATTTGGCGATTATGAAAATGCCGTCAGCTTATTGAAACCGTTACTTGACGAAAATCAGACGGACCTTGTTCAAGCAAACACATTATATACCCTTTATTTACTTAGCTCGGCATCGCATGAACTAGAAAGAGAGCGGTATAAAAAACAGTTGCTTACCGACTTTCCTGAGAGCCTGTTTGCTCGACATCTTACCTCAAGTGAAACGGGTTCTGAACAGATTGACGCTGAGCTTGCCGGCTTGTTTGACCTTCAGCGATTTGATCTGCTAGCGATTCGGTTTGACGAATTGAGGGAACAGGGTGTCAGACTCAGTCCTTCGATGGCGCTTTTGTTTGCCAAAAACCAACTGAGGACAAAGGGGCTTATTAGCTATGAATTAGCGTTAGAACAACTGCGCTTGTTATACCCTAACAGCTATGTTTCAAAAGAAGCCAAAGCAACCTTAGACGAGTTTCAGGCCGTTTCAAAACAGGCTATACAAGCAGAATCGTCTAAAGGTCGCTTTACACTTCTTGTCGACCTAAGTAATATGAATTCAGAGCAGCAGGGTCTAAAATTAAAAGAGCTTAATCGAATACTATCCTATCAAAATTATCTTTCAAACGCGTATTTAGACCGTTTTGATTCGACACACACGCTGGCTGCGATTCATCGATTCGTCGACAAAAAATTCATTGACGAATTTATCAGTAAACACTTAAAATTAATAGGTCCTTTACCGCTATATGTAGTTGAAGAGTCGGACTATGTATCGGCCTATCAAATTAAAGACTGGGGTGTCATTGCTCAAGCAAAATGGAGCTATGAAGACAACTAATTCGATAAAAATCGCTTTAAAGTATAGCGGAGTAGCGTTACAAATGTTGCTGATTATAGCTGGTTTTCATTGGCTTGGGACTATAGCAGATGAATACTTCCAAAAGCAATGGATTACTAATGGCGCCACGCTAGTTGGGGTTTTTTTGGCGATGGGGAGCGTTATTATTCAAGTCATCAAAGATTCGAAATGAGAGGGGTGATTTATGTTATGATGAGTTTAGTGGTTGTGGCTTCGGTCGCCCACATAATTTTTTTTGATGCCCAAATTGCTCCGTTTTACGGATATTTTTATGGGTTATTTGCTGTTGGAGCGCTACTGGTTTACGCCCTTGGTCTCATAAATCGATCCTCTTTAGTGGGCTTTGCTTATTTGGGTTATCTCGGGGTAAAACTGCTGTTTTTTCTTTTATTCTTTTCAGACGAGATGACGTCTTTAGAGACATCAAACGTAGCGATTCGACTTTCATATTTAGTCAGCTTTTTTCTTCCGCTTATTCTAGAAGTGGCATCGCTTTATCTCTACCTAAATCAACCGTCAAAAGCGGCAAAAAATCAAAAAAATAAGTCGCCGTTATTTTAGTTAACAAGAATACTTACCTTTGCGACAATTTTAACAAAGCAGCCATAACTTAAGAGCGCTCATGAGGTTAGGTAAAACAACTAGAAATAAGGTAGTTAGCCTATTTAGTTTATTCTTTTTTTGGGGAGCTTTAGCAGCCTCAGACAAGGCGAGTTCAGACATTAAATCTGACGAAAATGGAGCTGTAAGCTCTGAGACTCAAATTAGCGAGTATATTCTTCACCACATTAAAGACGCGCACGATTTTCATTTGTTCTCCTATAACGATAGCGAAGGACATCGAAAGCATATCGGATTTCCGTTACCGGTAATTGTTAAAACCAGCAAGGGAATTGTATCGTTCATGTCTTCTGAATTTCATCACGATGACTCAGGTCACCATGTCGTTGAGAGATCAGAAGTGTCGCTTGTAAAATATCACGAGAAAATTTACGAATTAAACCCGGGGGCCAATGAAATTGCCTTTGACGCGGAACACCATCCAACAAATGCACACGCTGTATTAGACTTGTCTATCACAAAAAGTATATTCGGATTTTTAGTTGTAAGTATACTCATGTTACTCGCCTTCGGAAGGATGGCGCGCCAGTACAAAAAGCAATCTATTCCTACTGGTCTTGGACGAGTGTTGGAACCACTGGTACTTTATGTGAGAGACGAGATTGCACGACCTAATATTGGTGAGAAGCATTACCGCAGATTTACAGGCTTTTTGATGACGGTGTTTTTCTTTATTTGGATTTCGAATCTCCTTGGCTTAACCCCCCTCGGATTCAATATAACAGGCCAAATAGCAGTAACGTTCAGTCTAGCGCTATTCACGTATTTAATCACTCAGTTTAGCGGCACGAAAGACTACTGGAAGCATATTTTTTGGATGCCTGGTGTTCCGGTTCCTATGAAGATTATTCTTGCTCCTATCGAGTTACTTGGAACACTGACAAAGCCATTCTCGTTGATGATTCGTTTGTTTGCGAACATCTCTGCCGGACACATTGTGGTTATGAGTTTAATATCGATTGCGATTATTATGAAGAGTAGTTTGGGCGCTACCGGCGCTACCTTATTATCGTTTGCCCTATCATTTTTCTTAACGCTTATCGAATTGTTAGTTGCCTTTTTACAGGCGTATATTTTTACCATGCTATCCGCGTTATTTATCGGAATGGCGGTAGAGGAACACGACCATCATTAATTAGTAATTTTTTTGTTTAATCTATAGTTCAATCATTATGACAATTCCAAATTTAGTAGGTGCAGGCCTTATCGTTATCGGAGCAGGAATAGGTCTTGGCAAAATCGGTGGAAGCGCAATGGAAGGTATTGCGCGTCAGCCTGAAGCTACTGGTAAGATTCAAACTGCGATGATTATTATCGCAGCACTATTAGAAGGTTTGGCATTCGGTGCCCTTTTCTTAGGAAAATAAACCTTAAAAACGAAGTGGTTCAGCCGCGGTTGGCGGCTAAACCACTTTATCTAAAAACGGCATACAATGGAACAACTATTAAACGACTTTTCTCCGGGATTATTTATCATGCAAAGCGTGCTCATGCTCGCCGTGATTTTTTTAATGGTAAAATTTGCCTGGAAGCCGATTGTGTCTGCTCTTGATGAGCGCGAAGAAGGAATTAAAAATGCGCTAGAAGCAGCTGAAAAGGCGAAACAAGAAATGCAAAACATCGCTTCTGAAAACGATAAGTTATTCAAAGAGGCAAGAGAAGAGCGCGATGCCATGCTTAAAGAGGCGCGCGAAATGAAAGCTAAGATGATAGTCGAAGCAGAGGCTTCTGCATCAGAAGAGGCGCAACGTATTATAAGTAGTGCTAAAGAAGCTATAGAGCAAGAAAAGCGTGAGGCGCTTGCAGAGATTAAAGTTGAGGTGGCCAAACTATCTGTGACTATCGCCGAAAAATTAATGAAAGCAGAGCTTTCTAATAGCACTAAAGAAGCTTCATTTGTTAATGACCTACTTAAAGAGGTACATTTAAAGTAAAGCATGAAAAGATCGAGAGCATCTATACGATATGCAAAGGCGCTAATCGCCGCGGCTGTTGAGCGTGAAGGCGCGCTTAAAGCGGTACACGGTGATTTGATTACGATTGCTCAAACATTATCTAATCATCCCAAGCTTGTGCGAGTTCTTGAATCTCCAGTGGCTGGTGCCTCTGTAAAACGAGCCTATCTAAATGAAGTGTTTACTAATCCTCAACCCTTAACCGCCGGGCTGTTAGATGCGTTAACTAAAAATGAAAGGCTTGCACTGCTTCAAGACATTGCCATTCGTTTTGAACGCATGTACAATGATCTTCAAGGGTTTGTAGTTGCTACATTAAAAAGTAGTCATACTGCCTCACCAGCCTTTGATCAGGAATTGACCGATAAGATTTTGGCCGCTGGATACAAGCGGGTGGTTCTAGAAAAACAAGTTTCGCCAGAATTATTGGGCGGATTTATATTACGGGTTAAGGACCTGCAGTTTGATGCAAGTCTTTCAACCCAAGTGAATCGATTAAAAAGAGAATTTTCTAATAATCTATAAAGATGTCAGAATTAAAAGCAGCTGAGGTATCAGCAATCCTTAAAAAGCAGATTGAAGGTTTCGATGCAGGAGCCACATTAGATGAGGTAGGAACCGTACTCACTGTAGGTGATGGTATTGCACGTATTTATGGCCTCGCAAATGCTCAATATGGAGAGCTTGTTGAGTTTGATGGAGGTATGCAGGGAATTGTCCTAAACCTCGAAGAAGATAATGTTGGGGTGGTGCTTCTTGGGCCTTCTAAGGAGATTGGGGAAGGGTCAACCGTGAAAAGAACAGGTCGCATTGCTTCGATAAATGTTGGAGAAGGTGTTGTTGGTCGTGTACTTAACACTCTTGGGGCTCCTATAGACGGAAAAGGGCCTATTGAAGGCGAAACTTTTGAGATGCCACTTGAGCGCAAAGCTCCTGGGGTTATTTTCAGACAGCCGGTTAATGAGCCGCTTCAAACGGGTATCAAAGCAATTGATGCGATGATTCCTGTAGGTAGAGGACAGCGAGAGCTTGTAATTGGTGATCGTCAAACAGGTAAAACAACTGTTTGTATTGATACGATTCTAAATCAGAAGGAGTTCTATGACGCTGGTCAGCCTGTTTACTGTATTTACGTTGCGGTTGGTCAGAAGGCTTCAACAGTTGCGGCCATTGCTAAGACCCTAGAAGATAAAGGAGCGTTGGCTTATACAACTATTGTTGCCGCTAATGCATCAGATCCTGCACCTATGCAGGTTTATGCTCCATTCGCTGGAGCTGCAATTGGCGAGTATTTTAGAGATACAGGTCGTCCGGCGCTGATCATTTACGATGATTTATCAAAACAAGCGGTGGCTTACCGCGAAGTTTCTCTTCTCCTTAGACGTCCTCCAGGACGCGAGGCATATCCAGGTGACGTATTTTATCTACACTCACGATTACTTGAGCGTGCCGCTAAGGTGATTGCTGACGACGAGATTGCAAAGACGATGAATGACCTTCCAGAATCATTAAAAGGAAAGGTTAAGGGAGGGGGTTCATTAACCGCGCTTCCGATTATCGAAACACAAGCAGGTGACGTTTCAGCGTACATTCCAACTAACGTTATCTCGATTACCGACGGGCAAATCTTCCTTGAGCAGGACTTGTTCAACCAAGGTGTTCGTCCGGCGATTAACGTAGGTATTTCTGTATCTAGAGTAGGTGGTTCGGCTCAAATCAAATCGATGAAGAAGGTAGCGGGAACACTAAAGCTCGATCAAGCACAGTTTAGAGAATTAGAAGCATTCGCTAAGTTTGGTTCTGATCTTGATGCAGCTACATTGAACGTGATTGAAAAAGGACGTCGTAACGTTGAGATCTTGAAGCAAGCTCAGAACGACCCATTTACAGTTGAGGACCAAGTAGCTATCATTTACGCGGGCTCTAAAAACTTATTACGAGGCGTTCCAGTAAGTGCTGTTAAGGCTTTTGAAAAAGATTATTTAGAAACGCTTCGACTAAATCATGCAGAGGTACTAGCTGAGCTTAAAGCGGGCAAACTCAGTGATGAAGCGATTGCTGTGTTGACTGAAGTAGCTGAAGAAGTAACGAAACGACATAAAGCGTAAGGTTCTAATGGCTAATCTAAAAGAAATACGTAACAGAATTTCTTCGGTATCTTCTACGATGCAGATCACCAGCGCCATGAAAATGGTGTCTGCTGCAAAGTTGAAAAAGGCCCAAGACGCTATCGTGGCCATGCGCCCTTATGCGGAAAAACTTTCATTTCTTTTGACAGGTATTGGTCAAAATTTAGACGAAGGAACTCAGAATGCCTATGCGGAAAAACGTGCGATAAAACGTGTGTTAATTGTAGCGATTAGTTCAAATCGTGGATTATGCGGTGCTTTTAATACCAATATAATTAAGACGGTTAAATCTATTGCAACCTCTTACCAAGACGGCGTTGAAGTGGAAGTTATCGCTCTAGGTAAAAAGGCAAAAGACGGTCTGAAGTCGAGCCTTCCCATTTCTGCTGATTACAGCAGCATTTTTGAGCAGTTGTCTTTTGAGTCTTCTTCAGAAATTGCTGATAAATTAATTGCAGGATTTCTCTCTGAGCAGTATGATGAGATACGACTGGTGTATAATTCGTTTAAAAACGCAGCAACCCAGATTGTAAAGAACGAATCGTTTTTGCCCATGATTCCGGAAGCAAATTCCGAAGGTTCTGATAATGAAGAATATATTTTTGAGCCATCAGCAGAAGAGATAGTTAGCGAGCTAATTCCTAAATCGCTTAAAATTCAACTGTATAAAGCGATTAGAGACTCCTTTGCAAGCGAACATGGTGCCCGTATGACGGCAATGCACAAGGCTACTGACAACGCTAAGGAACTTAGAAATCAGCTGAAATTGACCTACAACAAGGCAAGACAAGCTGCAATTACTAACGAGATTCTTGAAATCGTTGGTGGTGCCGAAGCATTAAACGGATAGTTCTTATTTGTCTAGGCCTCTCTTTGGTTATCTTTAAGGCATAACTCAAGTGACCTTGAAAAGAACTGTATCCGCTTTATTTATAATCGTTTTTATCAGCTTAAGCGCTTGTGCACAAAAGGTCCTCTCTTATAATGAAAGGGCCATAAGCTCAATTGCATTATATCAGGTTGTTCCCGGAAGACCTGAGTCTCCAATGTATTATGAATTATCTGTCGAACTAAGCTCGAGTAATAAGCTTTCTGGGTGTGATGAGCTTACTCTTGAGTTGCCTTCAAAAAAGCATGTTCCTTTTGTTAAGACCGATGATTCTTATACACTTAGACTGCTCAAGTTACCCTCAACATCTGAACTTACCATCTTTTGTGCAACTGCGCCTTTTGAGGGTGTCAACATTGTTATTCCTGAACCAATCTTGCGTATTCAACAATAAATGAAGGCAGAATGGAAGGGATAAAGCGATTAGGCAAGCAAATCTTTATTTACGGAATTGCAACGGTACTTCCAAGAGCGCTTTCATTTGCGTTACTGCCATTATACACTGCCACATTTGATCAGGCTTCTGGTTATGGTCAGTATGTTTTTATTTATTCTTGGATTGCGCTGTTCAACGTTCTGTTCTCTTATGGGATGGAGACCGCTTTTTTTAGATTTTATCACAAAAGCGAATATCCAGAACGCGTGCTTACCACTTCTATTTGGGCAGTTGCAGCATCTTCATTTTTGCTGTTGTTTTTTGGCACAATATTTTATTCAGAAATAGCCCAGCTTACCGGTATCGAGCCGGATTATATTCGAAAAACACTCTATATCTTAATCCTGGACGCGCTAGTCGTTATTCCATTCGCTTATGTAAGAGCTCAGCAGCAAGCTACTCGATACGCTCTTATTCGTACCATCGGCGTGCTTATAAATGTTGGTTTGAATGTCTATTACTTCAAGTTTTCTGGCACTCGATTTTTAGGACGCGAGATCGATGCTATTTTTGAAGCGAATACTATTGCCAGCGCAATTACCTTATTTTGGTTGCTGCCTGTGTACGTGAAGAACCGTTTTTACTTTAGTTTTTCTCTTTATAAAAAAATGCTGAGGTATGCACTTCCTGTGATGTTCGCTGGGGTTGCTTTTACTATTAACGAAGTGTTTGACAAAATCATTCTCAGCAAGATGGCTGGTGACAGTGCTGCCGGAATTTATGGGGCTTGCTATAAGCTAGGGGTTTTCATGACCTTATTTGCTACAGCCTATCGAATGGGAGTAGAGCCATTCTTTTTTAGAGAGGCTTATTCTAAAAATAAAGAAAAGCAATACGCAGACGTTGCTTACTATTTTGTTGTATTCGCTAGTATTATTTACCTGTCAGTAATGGTGTTTTTACGGCCAATCGCCACAATCTTTTTAAAAAATCCTGAGTATCTCGAGGGGCTTTCTATTGTGCCTTTTGTGTTGCTAGGCGCATTGTTTCTAGGGGTGTATCACAATTTTTCTGTTTGGTATAAGATTCAAGATAAAACCTACATAGGAGCCGTTATCTCATTTGTTGGGGCTGCAATTACCTTGGTGCTAAACATTCTTTTGATACCTAGGATTGGTTATATGGCTTCGGCGATAGCTACGCTTACTGCCTATGGTGTCATGATGAGCGTTTCATGGTATTGGGGTCGTAAAATTTATCCGATACCCTACAGAATTGGCGCCATGTCTAGCTATTTAGTTGTATCGGCTGGCTTAGCAGCCATTCATTTTTTATGGTTCTCAGATCAATATTGGGTTGGAATCATCCTCGTACTGTTATTTACTAGTTTTGTTATAGCAAAAGAACAACCGCTATTGAAGCAATTATATTTGTCTTATGTCCGTAAACATTAAAATTATCAATCGATCGTCGCATCCGCTCCCGAGTTATCAAACCCCATTTTCTGCCGGAATGGATTTGAGGGCTAACAACATCGAATCCATTACCTTAGCCCCCCTTGAACGCGCTATTATACCAACAGGTATTTATATGGAGTTACCAGCTGGTTATGAGGCGCAGATTCGTCCCCGAAGTGGCTTGGCGGCAAAAAAGGGTATAGGTCTTGTAAATAGTCCAGGTACAATCGATGCCGATTATCGAGGCGAAATTGGCGTGATTTTGGTGAATCTTTCTAATGAACCTTTTACTATTGAAAACGGAGAGCGTATTGCTCAAATGGTGATTGCAAAGCACGAGACTGCCTCGTGGATAGAAGTTGAAACACTTACGGACACCGATAGGGGTGCGGGAGGTTTTGGAAGTACAGGAGTAAAATAAACCCAATTATATGAGAATTATTGTTCCAATGGCCGGACGAGGATCGCGTCTTCGTCCACATACCCTTACGGTTCCCAAGCCCTTAGTTCCAGTTGCAGGTAGCCCTATTGTTCATCAATTAGTTCGTGACATAGCAAAAATTTTAGATCAGCCTATCGAAGAGGTCGCCTTTGTAATTGGAGAGCCTGCTTTTTTTGGTGAAGAAGTAGTTGAATCATTAACCGAACTTGCAGAGAGTCTTGGGGCTAAAGCATCGATTTACCGTCAAGATCAACCACTTGGAACAGGACATGCCATTATGTGCGCGGCCCCATCGCTTGCAGGGCCAACAGTTATTGCGTATGCCGACACACTGATTCGCGCTAATTTTGACCTAGACCCCTCGGCTGACAGTGTTATTTGGGTCAAGCAGGTCGAAAACCCTGAAGCGTATGGTGTGGTAGAGCTCGATGAGCAAGGGAAAATACAGGGCCTTGTAGAAAAGCCATCACAATGGGTATCTGATTTGGCCGTAATAGGCATCTACTATTTTAAAGAAGCCTTACAGCTTAAAGAGGCGTTGCAGTATGTACTCGATCACCAAATTGTTAATGGCGGAGAATATCAGATCAATGATGGAATTAAGCGAATGATGTCGGCAGGCAAGACATTTTTAACCGCGGAAGTAGCGGAATGGATGGATTGCGGGAACAAGGACATCACCATTGAAACCAATAGACGCATGCTTGGATTTCTTCACCAGGAAAACGCAGCATTAATTTCTCAGCACGCGGTAATTGAAAATTCTACAGTGATCGAACCTTGCAGTATAGCAAAAGGAGCGCATATTATCAACAGCACTGTTGGGCCTTATGTTTCTATTGGTGAAAACACCCAGTTAGAAGATTGCCAGGTTAAAGACAGTATTATTCAATCAAATTCTAAATTGATAAATGCAAAATTGGAACGTGCTATGATTGGCAACCATGTGTATTATGATGGTGCGTTTAGCACGGTAAGTTTGGGCGATTATAGTCGATTAGAGAAATAAACAATGAGTAAAAGGGTTGCTTCGATAGTTCTACTTCTTGGGTTGTCATTAGGTTCTTGTACGCTAATGAAGCCAGGAGTACGCGGTCTATCGGATCGATCTGAAATGCACCCTTTAGAGGTAAATCAACGCCAGTTTGAGGTGTCAGAAGGGCTCAGAGGCAGGGTTAAAGCTGAGCTTATTAGTCCAACAGACAGAAAGTCTGTTGTCCTTTCTGTTCGAATCAAGCCAGGCGGAGGAGGGCTTCTACTTAGTGCGCCGTTAGGAGTTGCGAAAGCTCTTGTACTTCCAGAGGAACTTTCTTTTTACAATCGATTAGATAAAACCTACTATAGAGGATCACTGGAGTTACTTGACAAGGTGCTTCCGGCTCGTTTAACTTATGAGCACTTAGAACGTTTGTTTCTGGGCCAGTTATTATTTGAAGAAGCAAAGCTGAATCTTAGTGAAAATCAGCGGATGTACATCGATCTATCAACCAACAAGGCTAGCGAGGTGAGGCTCTTCAGCGGAAGGGTTTCTACCCCTATAAAGGGCGAGTATCGAGTCGAACTGGCTAAAGACCGTCCTCAAATTTTGAAGCAGTTTTTTGAGACAGAAAACAATGAGCGATTCGAGCTTGTTTATGAGTATAATTCTAAGGCATCGTATACGCCTGATCGCATCGTTCTTAGCTCGGGAGAACGGCGTCTCGTCCTTGAAATGGAGGGGATACAGTTAGACACAAAATTGAGCTTGCCTTTTCAAATTCCTGCGGGGTATACACTAGTAAAATGAATCGACTAGGGTTAATTCTGTTCGTGTTGTTATTCTCTGTGACAACTGTTTGGTCACAAGAGAAGACGCAGCAGCAGCGGAACCTGGAGAGCCAAAAACAAGAAATTATTTCGCGAATTGCTCAGATGGAAAAACTGCTCAAAGAGCAAGTCCGATTGCGCGGCTCAGCTGTAGATCAAATTCAAATGCTCGACAATAAGCGCTTCGCGGTGGAGAGTCTTATTGAGCTGACCGCCAATGAGATTCAGCTGTTACAAAGGCAAATACGCGCTAATCAAAATCGAAAGGAGGAACTTTCCGCTGAAATCGAAACAATTAAAAAGGATTACGAGCGGATACTTGTTAACTCCTATAAGCGCAAAGTCGAAAAAAATAAGTGGCTGTTTTTATTAGCGGCTGACAGTTTTAAAGAAGCGAGGAGACGATGGAGTTATATGCTTCAGTATGCTTCGTATCGAACAGCTCAAGCTGAGCGTCTTAAAGTAAAACAAGAAGAGTTAGCCCTGCTTACTGCTGAACTTGCTACGCAGTTAGTAGAACAGGAAAAAAAGGTAGCCGAAAACCGTCAGCAGCAATTACAACTAATAAGTGACCGAAAGTCTCAAGAGCGATTAATTGATAATGCACGGCTAAAAGAACGCGAATACCGCAAGGAACTTGCGGATCGTGAGAAGGAGCGCAAACGCATTGACAATGAAATTGATCGACTCATAAAAGAGGCGATTGAAAAAGCAAATAAGGCAAGACTCGCTAAAGCAAATGCCAAGAAGGCAAGCGTTTCTGGTAGTTTTGTTTTAACTCCTGAGGCCGAGGCCCTAGCCAAAAGTTTTGAAGGTAATAAGGGTAGGCATATTTGGCCGGTTGAAAAGGGTGTAAAGAGCATAGGATATGGAACCTACGCCGATAAATTATATCCAGCACTGAAGCATTTTAACAACGGGGTGACTATCGCAACAGAAGCCGGAAGCTCAGCTCGTTCTATTTACGCAGGCGAAGTCATGAGTGTAATGGTTAATCGCCAAGGCATTAAGGGTGTTTATGTAAGACACGGCGACTATATTACCATGTATTACAACTTAGAGCAGGTAGCCGTCAAAGAGGGTCAGAAAATCGAAGCTAAACAGGCTTTGGGAACACTTCATACCGACCGCGTTAGTGGCCAAACTCAATTGAAGTTTTATCTCTACAAAAACACCACGCGATTGAATCCTGAAGAGTGGGTATTTCGATTGTAGGGGTATTTAGCTGTTTTTCGATTCGAAGAGGGCTTTAAGCTCTGTTGCATCTTGTGGATCAAGTTTTCCGGCAAGTACTAGGCTTAATTGTTTTCTTCTCAGTGCCGCATCGTATCTAGATTTTTCAAGATCAGATTCGGGTATGATCTGCGGAACCTGAACCGGGGTCATCGTATCATCGACCGCAACGAAAGTATAAATTGCTTCATTTGCCTTAGTTCTGTCTCCACTAATTCGGTCCTCGATATACACATCGATGAATACCTCCATTGAGGTAGAAAAAGCTCTAGAAACGCTCGCCTCAATAGTCACCACACTACCAAGAGGAATAGCCGTATTAAAGGCTACGTGATTAACCGATGCGGTAACCGCGATTCGCCGACTATGTCTTCTAGCAGTGATATATGCTGCACGGTCCATACGGGCTAGTAAGGCTCCTCCAAAAAGGTGGCTCAAATGGTTCGTTTCACTCGGAAGGACAAGATCTGTCGTTATCGTTCTAGATTCAGATGGCGTTTTTGGGGTCATAATTGAAAGAGCTGACTTAAATCAACTCTGCTGAGATGTTTGTAGAAAAACAAAATAAATGATACAAAAGCTAATGCAGCTAACAGAAGCGCAAGGCGATTAGCCACGGATAGAGGAGCAGAGAGCTCTTCTAAATTTTCGCTTTCGATTGGTGTTGCGGAGGTGTTTACCTCGACGATTTCGGTTACTTCCGTGAGAACTTCATCGATTTCAACCTCCTGTGGGGCTACTGCTTCCATTATTTTTGTCGGAAGAGCGATAGCCGGAAGGCCGAAATTACCCAAACTCATTTCTGAGGATAAATCTAGAAGTGTAATTACTCCCGACACCTTTTCAAAGGTTCCGATCCCTGCGACTTGTAAAGCAAGTCCTTTGTTTAGAGTTGACTTCCATTCAAACACCAATTTATTTAAACGGGTTTCAGCATCTTCGAGTGTAATCAACTCTTTTTTAGCAATAGTTTCTGCTAATAAAGATTCAGGGCTAGATAAGTAAGGATTGAAGGTAATGCTTCGCTTTGGAGGCAGAAGCTCACCCTGATCATTTAAGCTAACTCCTAGATATACTCCGGGTTCAAAAGCCCCAAACCCAGGCAGGATTACAAAATTTCTTTCGTAAAGGAGCGTCTCTATATACGGAGCTAAATGCATAGAGGCAAATATCTTAAAAATTACCCAATTAATTGGTGCTAGTGCAAGTTGAAGACTTTTTGCAGTTTAAGAAAATACCTTTGAGCATGATTTTGACACTCACTCCTTTGCAGGCCCTTGTAGTTCTCACTCAGATAAAGGGGCTTAGCCCGCGAAACCTCTGGAGATTACTCGACCATGAACCCTGTCCAAAACGGCTGTTAGATTTTTTGTATAAGCAACCTTTGAACTCAATAAAAGACCAATCGGTATTTATTAAAAATCTACCCTCCGAAAAAGTAATCGAACAGCAACTAGAGCTTTTGGATCGTCAAATCGCGTTGAACATAGAGCCGATTGACTACACTAGTGAGTGGTATCCGTTTAATCTTGAAAAAATGGCTGATCCACCTCCTGTTATTTATGCACAAGGAACCAAGATTAAGCGATCTACTCCGCTACTCGGCATTGTTGGAACGAGAAAGTTAAGTAGCTATGGGAGACGACAAATCGATCAATTTTTCGAGTATGTCAAGGGTGCTGATTTTGAAGTGGTAAGCGGGCTTGCACACGGCACGGATAGTTACGCACAAGCAGCGGCTATTGATGCCGGGGTTCGGGTGCATTCTGTGCTTGCTCACGGTTTAGATAAAACCTATCCAAAAGAGCAATTAACACTTCGGCACCAAATCGAATCAAATGGTCTTAGCTATAGTGAATACACGCTTGGTACACCGGCCTATCGCGGTCAGTTTTTAGCTCGAAATCGTTTAATCGCCGGCATGTGTGATGTGTTATGGATTGTTGAATCGGCCCAAACAGGCGGAAGTTTGGTTACTGCAGAATTTGCATAGGGTTATGGGACTCCAATTTTTGCATCCCCTGGACCTATAGACGCTGAAACATCGCAAGGCTGTAATCGTTTAATTGCCGACCAAGGCGCTGCGGTATATCAACACCCGGAGTCGCTTGCAACTTGTCTCGGAATTCAAATTCATTCGAAAATTCCTAGAGAGAGGGGAGCTCAGCTAACTAATCCGACTGAGATTAAGATTTATGAGCTACTTCGTCATTACGAAAGGCTTTTTCCCAGCCAAATCATCCGATTGTCAGGTCTAGAAAAATCAGAAGTGCTTACTGCCCTTATCAAATTGCAACTCGATAAGTTTATTGTGCAATTCTATGATAACGCTTATGGACTTAACTAGAAACCAACCTTAGTCCGAACGCGGTCAAGCACCTCACGCGCTGTTTCACGAGCGCGTTTCGCCCCTTCCTGTAACGCGTCTTCGATCATTTCAGGGTGATTTTGAAAATACTCGTATTTCGCCCTTGGTTCTTGAAAGGTTTGCATAATCAGATCAAGCAAGGCTTTTTTGGCATGCCCGTATCCATAGTTTCCTGCGAGGTAGTTTGCGCTCATGTTCTCAACCTCGTCTTGAGGGGCAAGGCATTTGAATAAGGCAAAGGTGGTATCGGTAGCCGGGTCTTTGGGTTCTTCGAGGCTTTTTGAATCGCTAAGAATACCCATAACCTGCTTTTTAAGCTCTTTCTCAGGGGCAAAAACGTCGATGAGATTACCCTTACTTTTACTCATTTTTTGACCATCAGTTCCAGGAACATACATGGTATATTCATTTACGGTAGCTTCCGGCAACACAAAGGTTTCACCATATTTATTGTGAAATCGCTGTGCTACATCTCTAGTCATTTCTATATGTTGTAATTGGTCTTTTCCTACGGGTACTTTATCGGCGTCATACAGTAAAATATCGGCTGCCATGAGCATTGGATAGGTGAATAGGCCGGCATTCACGTCCTCGAGACGATCTGCTTTGTCTTTAAAGGAATGTGCAAGGGTCAGACGCTGGTAGGGAAATAGACAACTAAGGTACCAGGATAGTTCGGTTACCTCAGG
>CAZUBV010000009.1:0-21988 GCA_964618875.1 uncultured Flavobacteriaceae bacterium | reverse complement strand
GGTTAGTGTGTATTTAAAGTTGCGCGATCACTTTCCAGGTAGTCTACTCCTTGAGAGTAGTGATTATCACGCTAATGATAACAGTTTCTCATACATCTGCTGCCAACCTCTTGCTTCTATAACGCTCAAAAACAACATGCTCACCCAGCGTTTCCCAGAGAAACCTTCTGAAGAAATCGTGTTAGAAGACGGCACAGATCTTATTGATTTATTAGACCAATTCGCCACGTCATTTAAAGGTGAGAAGCTTCCGTTTAAATTTATCACAAATGGATTATTCGGTTTTACCGCTTACGACACAGTTCATCACTTCGAATCCATTCAGCTTAATGAACAAAAAAGCGGACACGATATTCCCCAGCTGCATTACGCTTTTTATAAAAATATTATAGCGATCGATCATTTTAAGAATGAGGCTTATATTTTGTGCCATCATTTTGAAAATGATACAGAAAACATTCAGCAAATTAAGGCACTACTAGCGATTGAATCGCTCAGCACGTATCCGTTTTCTAGTGTTGGGAAACCAACTTCTAACCTAAGTGACACCGAGTTTAAAGAACTCGTCTCAGTTGCGAAACAGCACTGTAAAAGAGGTGACGTATTTCAGCTTGTTTTATCTAGACGAACTGCACAGCAATTTATCGGAGATGAGTTTAATGTCTACAGAGCGCTTCGCTCGGTAAACCCAAGCCCCTATTTGTTTTACTTTGACTATATCGAATTTAAATTATTCGGATCCTCGCCTGAAGCTCAATTAATCGTGAAAGATGATCAGGCTGAGATTCATCCGATCGCAGGTACTTATAAGCGCTCTGGTGATGATGAAAAAGACGCAGAGCTTGCCAAAGCGTTAGCCGCTGACCCAAAAGAAAATGCCGAACATGTAATGCTAGTTGATCTCGCTCGAAACGATTTGAGTAGAAATGGATATGCAGTAGAAGTTAAAACCTATCGAGAGGTACAGTTCTTCTCGCATGTGATTCACCTAGTTTCTAAGGTAATCGCGAAGAAAAACAAGGGAATCTCAACACTTCGACTGATGGCCGACACCTTCCCTGCCGGCACCTTAAGTGGATCTCCGAAACCAATGGCGCTTCAACTTATTGAAAACTACGAACCCACTCGAAGGGGGTTTTACGGTGGAGCCATAGGTTATTTTGATTTCGAAGGAAATTACAATCATGCTATTCTTATCCGGAGCTTCCTGAGTAAAAACAACACGTTATTTTATCAGGCAGGGGCAGGAATTGTAGCTAGCTCCGACGAGCAAAACGAACTTCAAGAAACCTATAATAAACTAGGTGCTCTTCAAAAAGCACTCGAACTTGCACAAACGCTGAAGTGATGAGTAGAATCCTTGTAATTGATAACTACGACAGTTTTGTGTACAACCTTGTGCACTACTTAAGAGAATTAGAGCAGGAGGTTCTTGTACTTCGCAATGACAAATTCGAACTCGATAGTATCTCAGAATTTGATCGTGTATTACTCTCTCCTGGTCCCGGCATTCCTAGCGAGGCAGGTAAAATGATGGACTTAATCGAATATAACTTAGAGCGCAACGATTGTATTCCGATGTTGGGGGTTTGTTTAGGACATCAAGCCTTAGGTCTAGCTCTTGGGGGAACGCTTCGTAATCTAGAAGAGGTCTATCACGGGATCGCATCCTCAATCACTATTGAAAATGATACAGCCCTTTACAAAGGCATAGACAACCCGCTTACAGTTGGCCGCTATCACTCATGGGTAGTTGACCTTCCGATCTCGTCTGAACTTCGAATTACCGGTAGGGACGATCAGGGCAATGTAATGAGTTTCGAACACAGCGATAAGCCGATTTGGGGTGTTCAATATCATCCAGAATCGATACTTACAACTAACGGAAAGGAAATACTTACTAACTGGCTCAATTCATGAAAAATTATCTGAATCGTTTAATACAACACCAGCAATTATCAAAAAGTGAGGCTCGGCAGGTACTCATTCAAATTGCTGAAGGAGCGTTTGACAGCCACCAGGTAGCCTCATTTATGACTATTTATATGATGCGACCAATCGCATTAGAGGAACTAGAGGGTTTTCAAGAGGCATTACTCGACTTATGCACCCAGGTTGACCTCAGCGAGTTTGATCCAATAGATCTGTGCGGAACAGGAGGGGATGGAAAAGACACCTTTAACGTATCGACTTTAGCTTCGTTTGTCTGTGCAGGAGCGGGTGTTGCTGTGGCCAAACACGGAAACTATGGCGTAAGCTCGGTATGCGGAAGCAGTAATGTATTAGAGCACCTTGGAATCCGATTCACTACCGATGAGAACCTTCTAAAAAGATGCCTCGAAAAAGCGAATATTGCCATTCTACATGCACCACTATTTCATCCGGCAATGAAGGCCGTTGCACCCATCCGTAGAGCCCTAGGGGTTAAAACCTTTTTCAATATGTTGGGACCGCTGGTTAACCCTTCTTTTCCAAACAAGCAACTGGTCGGGGTTTTTAGTCTTGAATTGGCTAGAATCTATGGATACCTGTACCAAAAGACAACAAAAAATTACAGTGTTATCTATGCCCTCGATGGCTACGATGAGGCCTCACTTACCGGTGATCTAAAATGGATTAATACTAGCGGAGAACATGTGCTCCGTCCAGGAGATTTTGGATCCGAAGTGTTAAACCCTAAGCAAATTGAAGGAGGTGAGGATGTTGCGTCATCAGCTGCTATTTTTTCTGAGGTTTTACAAGCAAAAGGGAGTGATCCTCAGCACAAGGTAGTAATTGCCAATGCAGCCCTGGCCATTGCAACCGCTAAGGATATTCCGATTGCAAAGGCTATCTTAGAAGCTGAAGCATCTCTTTTCGAACATAAAGCTCTGAAGTGTTTTAATGAGCTAAAACAACTAGTAAATTAATTATGACTCCGATACTTGAAAAAATTATAGCCCAAAAGCGTCTCGAGGTCATTGCAAATGAACAAGCCTTTAGTGTAGAGGCGCTCAAAGCCTCACGGTACTACCAAAGAGAAACGCTCTCTGCACGTAAAGCCCTACAATTTGGAGGAATAATTGCCGAACACAAAAGACGTTCACCCTCTAAGGCAGCAATTAACTTCGACCGCCCCTTGGTTGATACCTTAGAGCGCTATGAACGAGGTGGAGCCAAAGTAATCTCGGTACTCACCGATACGTCATTTTTTGGAGGAAGCCTAGAAGATCTTGCCCTGGCACGGGCTAGTTCAAATTTACCCCTACTTCGAAAAGATTTCATTATTTCAACCTATCAAATCGATGAGGCTAAAGCCTATGGAGCTGATCTTATACTCCTTATTGCTGCAGCATTAAGTCCAGCACAAATAAACGAGTTTACAGACTACGCACACCTGTTGGGTCTAGAGGTATTACTAGAGGTTCATGATTTGACGGAACTAACTTCGAATCAAAAAGCGCCAGTAGATCTGTTAGGAATCAATCATCGGAATCTGAAAACCTTTGAGACGAACCTCGAACTAGGACATGAATTATTACCCCATATCGGGTCAGATAAAATCGCGATCGCAGAGAGTGGAATACATTCTAGGAAAACTCTAAAAAAACTTTGGAAAGATGGATTCAAAGGCTTCCTAATCGGCGAATCACTTATGAAAAGTAAGGAACCAGAAACGATTTTAACCCGCTGGAATCAATGTCTAAAGTAAATCGCTATGAAATCAAGGTCTGCGGTATTACCCATCAATCCACAGAGATAGATAATCTTGGCGTAGATTATATAGGCCATATTTTTTGGCCTAAATCACTTAGGTACGCAAAAGGAGCCCTAGCAAAGGAGTTGTCTGGTTTGTCAAACGCGAAACGAATAGGGGTTTTTGTGAATGCCTCACTCAAAGAAATTAAGCAATCAGTTCATGAATTTAAGCTCGACGGAGTTCAATTACACGGCACAGAACCTGCTAGTTTTCTAGCGGAGCTAAAAATTTCCATCCCAGAACTTATTCTGTTTAAAGCCGTTTCGGTAGATAACCATACATCATTTGATGAGCTTGCTCATTTTGAAGGTTTAGCCGACAGGTTGGTATTCGACACCAAAGGGGCATTACCCGGAGGTAACGGATTCCATTTTGATTGGAATCAATTGGAACAGTACCAATCCTCAGTTCCCTTTCTTTTGAGTGGTGGAATTGGCCCTGAAGATCTAACAGCCATTTCAACCTTTATACAAACGGTGAATCATCCCCAGTTCAGTGGAGTTGACCTAAACAGCAGATTTGAATTAGGCCCAGGAATTAAAGACATACAAAAACTCGCTAACTTCGTCGAAGCCTTTTATACGCTATGAAAGAAACTACTACTTATCACGTCAATGAATTCGGATACTATGGAGAATTTGGGGGAGCCTTCATTCCTGAAATGCTATATCCAAACACCGAAGAAATTCGCACGCAATACCTCGAAATTATTGCGCGTGAGGATTTTCAAAAGGAGTTCCGCGCACTACTCAAAGATTATGTCGGAAGGCCTACCCCGCTTTACAAAGCGGAGCGTTTAAGCCATAAGTATCAAACCCAGATTTATCTGAAACGAGAAGATCTCTGTCACACAGGTGCTCATAAAGTTAACAATACCATTGGTCAAATTCTACTGGCTAAAGCACTAGGTAAAAACCGAATCATAGCCGAAACTGGCGCTGGACAGCACGGAGTAGCAACTGCTACAGTTTGCGCGCTTATGGGCATTGAGTGTATTGTGTACATGGGAGAAGTAGACATTGCGCGTCAGGCACCAAATGTTGCTCGAATGAAAATGCTCGGCGCAACGGTACGGGCAGCGACCTCAGGGAGTAAAACCCTAAAAGATGCGACCAATGAGGCGATACGAGATTGGATTAATAATCCTGTTGACACCCACTATATTATCGGATCTGTTGTCGGACCACACCCCTACCCTGATATGGTTGCTCGCTTTCAATCGGTAATTTCAGAAGAGGTAAAATGGCAACTTGAACGTCTTCACGGTAGAGATTATCCCGATCATGTGATTGCCTGTGTTGGAGGGGGAAGTAATGCTGCGGGTATTTACTATCATTACCTCGACGACCCTAGAGTGAATATCATTGCGGTAGAAGCTGCCGGTAAAGGGATTGATACGGGACATAGTGCAGCTACCTCTGCCCTAGGTCGTGTTGGGATCATTCACGGAAGTAAGACCCTACTGATGCAAACTGGCGATGGTCAAATTACAGAACCCTATTCTATTTCGGCAGGGCTTGATTATCCCGGAGTAGGTCCAATGCATGCACATTTGTTCCGCTCTAAAAGAGGTCAGTTCATTTCGATAACTGATGATCACGCTATGCAGTCGGGAAGAGAACTGTCTGAATTAGAAGGTATTATTCCCGCAATCGAAACTGCCCACGCCTTTGCAGTATTCGATCAGCTCAACTTTAAAAAAGACGAAATTATTGTTGTAAATCTATCGGGTCGAGGAGATAAAGATTTACAGACCTATATTGACTACTTCAACCTATGAAACGATTACTCGATCGCCTAGAGAGGGAACCAAAACTGCTATCAATCTATGCAACTGCTGGATACCCACATTATAATGACACCCTAACGGTTTTAAAAACACTAGAGCAATCAGGTGTAGACCTTATCGAAATTGGTATGCCATTTAGTGATCCGTTAGCCGATGGCCCTACCATTCAAGAAAGCTCTTCAAGATCTTTAGCTAACGGAATGACTACAGAAAGACTTTTTCAGCAGCTTGAAGGTATTCGGCGTGAAATCAATATCCCATTGATTCTTATGGGCTATTTCAATCCGGTTTTTCAATTTGGCGTGGAGGCCTTCCTAAAAAAAGCGAATGAGATCGGAGTCGATGGTATTATATTACCTGATCTTCCGCTTGAGGTGTACCAACGTGAATACCAACATCTATTTGAGCAATACGATCTCTCAATGATTTTTTTGATTACCCCGCAAACCCCTGAGAAACGAATCAGAGAAATTGAAGCAGCCAGTACTAGTTTTATCTATATGGTCAGTTCTTCGAGCACAACCGGAGTACAAGAGGGTTTCGGAGAAGACAACCTCGCCTATTTCAGACGTATCGAAGCTATGAAACTAAAGGTGCCCACCCTTGTAGGATTTGGAATATCAAATGCTACTACCTTCGAGCAAGCCACAAGACACTCAAAGGGGGCGATCATTGGCTCAGCATTCATTAAGGCAATAACTGCAGGCGGAATTGAGACTATTCCGACCTTCATAGAACGTCTTCGCAAATGAAAAAGAAGCTACTAAATGCAGCCCTATTTTGTGTTATACCCGGTCTGTTACCTTTTGGATCTGAACCACATATTTGGGGAAAACTAAAATGGGTACTAGGTGGCGCGCATGGTATGCAAGCCGTTGACTACTTTGACCTTATCATGCACGGCAGCCCGTTTGTTTACCTTATTATTGTTCTGATACAATGGGGCAAAAAGGGCTTTAGCCTAGATTAGCGCGTGTATACAGGTTGCAACGGGTCGGTAGTAAGACGCTCATCAAAGCGATAGCCGTCGCTTTCAAACTGTGTGAAAACCGAGCTATCTTCAGTATTTGCGCCTAATAGGTAGCGAGCCATCACCCCCCTCATCTTTTTGGCATAGAACGAGATGATTTTATATTCCCCGTTCTTATAATCTTTAAACTCGGGGCTAACAACGCGCCCAGAAAAAACAGATAAGTCTACTGCTTTACTATATTCAACGCTCGCTAAATTGACAATGAGTTCACCAGTAGAAAGTTCATTTAATAAAGCATCTGTCAATAAGGCTCTCCAGAAATCGTATAAGTTATTACTAGCTCCTACGGTTATTTTAGTACCCATTTCAAGGCGATAGGGTTGAATGGTATCAAATGGTCGGAGAATGCCGTATAAACCAGATAAAATTCGCAAACTATGTGATGCGCGAGCCAATTCGTCATCGCTCAAAGTAGCAGCATTAAGACCTTTGTATACATCGCCATCAAAGCTAAAAAGTGCAGGACGAACTTTGCTAGCATCCGGATTTGCTTCGAATTGTTGGTTTCGCTGAAAATTAAGTGTGGCCAGTGGCGTTGAAAGACTCATCATGGATTTCAGCTCTTCAACGCTTTTTGTTTTTAAGCACTCTTGAATCCTGCTCGTTTCTTCTTTAAAAAGAGGTTTTGAAACGGTAACATTCGGAATTTCTGATTCAAAGTCTAAAGACTTCGCTGGAGATAACAAAATTTTCATAGCAGTTCACTAATTAGTCAATAGCATTTAGATAGGTACGCCACTTTTGTAGACAAGACGAGAAGTCTTCGGGCAATTCAGAGCTAAAAGTTAAGAATTTTTTCGTGACCGGATGTTCAAAACCAAGGGTTCGTGCGTGAAGCGCTTGCCTTGGTAGCAGTTTGAAACAATTGTCCACAAACTGCTTGTACTTAGTAAAAGTTGTGCCTTTATGAATCAGATTTCCGCCGTATCGTTCATCATTAAATAACGGATGTCCAATATGCTTCATATGCGCACGAATCTGATGCGTTCTTCCGGTTTCTAAACGACACTTCACGAGACTAACATAACGCAAAGACTCAAGCACTTCATAATGGGTGATAGCCGGTTTACCGAAACTACCGTCCTGAAAAACATCCATTTGAAGTCTGTTTTTTAGACTCCGTCCAATATGTCCTTCGATCGTTCCACTTTCCGTTTCAAACAGTCCCCAAACTAATGCGATGTATTCTCTCTGAGATGTTTTTTCAAAAAATTGCCGAGTCAGATGGGTCATGGCATCGGCAGTTTTCGCAACCACTAACAAGCCCGATGTATCTTTATCAATGCGGTGAACAAGACCCGGTCGAGAATCGCTATTAAGCGGCAAATCTTTCCAGTGATGTAAAAGTGCATTAACTAGTGTGCCTGAGTAATTCCCATGCCCAGGATGGACAACAAGGCCCGCAGGCTTATCAATAACCAGCAGGGAGTCGTCCTCATAAACAATGTTTAAAGGGATATCCTCAGGAACCAGCAGATTTTCATACGGTGGATGCTCAAATAACACCTTGACCACGTCCAGCGCCTTTACCTTGTAATTTGATTTTACAGCTTGGTTATTAACCCAAATGTTTCCTGACTTCGCAGCGGCCTGAACTTTATTTCGTGTAGCGTTTTCGATAAAATTCATTAAAAATTTATCTACCCGAAGTGGCTCTTGACCCTTAGAGGCGGTAAAACTATAATGCTCATGAAGGGTATCTTCTAAGTCAAAGTTTTCAGTAGTACTCATCGAAGCGTATCCTTTCCATTTCCGAGAACAAGCTGAATCGTATCACGAATAGATAACCGATCACCTGCCACTACTCTGCGTGTTCCAACCTCTAGTTCATATACCATATCTTTTCCGATCGCGTCAATGTAACGTACCGAGTCACTCACAGTAAAACCAAGCGCTCTTAATCGACTTACCGCATTTCTACGAGTAAGCTGCACGACCTCGGGTAAAGGGAGCGTAGCGAAATCACCATCATTGAGACTCAGATAAATCTTACGACCAATTTTTACTTTTTCACCCGCAGCCGGTTGCTGAGCAAGCACTACAAATGGGTCTTGATCTTTTACAAACGAGAGTGTATCACTCGCAATCGCTTTGAGATTTAGCTTTTTCAAAACATCCTGCGCCTGATCAAAACTTAACCCTTCTAACCTAGGAACAGTAAGCGTTTGATTATATCGTGTATAACTCCTTAGTCCCCAACTGAGCGCTTGTATGAGAATCACTAATACTATAGCAGCAGCTAATAGCTGTTTAAAAAACGATGCGGAAATAAAGTAGGAGAAAAACTTTTTCATAAAGAACTCTAGGCTGCAAAGATAGAAAAAGGGGTGATTTTCGTTACTTTGAACCTACTTATACAAATAACGCTATGGATACTCTCTTGAGAATCGCGGTGATCATGGGTGGATACAGTGAAGAACGAGAGATCTCACTGAAAAGCGCAGCACAGGTACAAAAACATTTAGACCCCTCTAAATATGAAACCTACCTTATAGATATTCGTAAAGACGGATGGTTCTATACCTGTGATTCGATCACTTATCCTCTTGATAAAAATGACTTTAGCTTACTACTGAATGACAAGCGTATTCATTTCGATGTAGTTTTCAATGCGATTCATGGAACACCAGGGGAAGACGGACAGCTATTAGCTTATTTTGAACTATTAGGTATTCCATATACAGGTTCTTCTAGTTACATCTCGGCTCTAAGTTTCAACAAAAGAGACCTACTTAGTGTTACATCCGACCTATCTATTCCTCGAGCACGTCATATTCGATTGAACAAACATCAAACCATTCCGGTAGATCGAATAGAAACCAGACTCGGATACCCCTGCTTTGTCAAAGCCAATAGATCCGGAAGCAGCTTCGGAGTGTATAAGGTCTCTAACGCATCCCAACTAACCGAGGCAGTTAACGCTGTCTTTGACATGAACGACGAACTGATCATTGAAGAGGCGCTATTAGGCGAAGAAGTAACCGTTGGAGTTATTCGCATAAATAAAGAAGCAGTAGTACTGCCCATGACACTCATTAAAACTGGGCATGACTTTTTCAACTATGAGGCAAAATATCAGGGCGAATCCGAAGAATTAACACCCGCACCTATTGAAGAATCGTTAAGACAACTAGTTAGTGAATACGCACTGCGCATTTACACTGAACTTAATTTTAATGGAGCCACTAGAAGCGAATTCATACTAAAAGAGGGCGAAGCTTACCTGCTTGAAGTCAATACAACACCCGGACTTACCGAGCAAAGTATTCTTCCGCAGCAGGCCGCAGCCGCAGGAATTTCTATGAGTCAACTATTTGAACTCCTAATCATTGACGCACTAAATCGAGATACACGATGAAAAAAGCATTGTTTCCAGGATCGTTCGATCCCATCACAAAAGGGCATGAAGATATTATTAAAAGGGGCTTAAACCTGTTCGATCATATCGTAGTTGCTGTTGGGGTAAACGCAGATAAGAACTACCTGTTTAACCTAGAAAAGCGGATTGCATTTATCGAAGAAACCTTTAAAAACGAACCTAAAGTAAGTGTAACCACCTACTCGGGATTAACCGTGAAGTTTGGCCAAGAAATAGGAGCTGATTTTATTCTTAGAGGCCTTAGAAATCCAGCTGACTTCGAGTTTGAAAAAGCCATCGCTCACACAAATCGAACCCTTTCAAAAATTGAAACCGTATTCCTACTCACTGCCTCAAACAAAGCATTTATAAGTTCTTCGATTGTACGAGATGTCCTGCGCAATGAGGGAGATGTGTCCGCCTTTGTTCCTGAGGCAATAAAAGGGTTAATCTAGAACGAATAGTTTTTTAATGTTTTTATACGAGTGCCTGAGCGCCACTTCTTGTTCGGTCTGGTTAAGCCAAACGACATCAGTTATGCCTTCTTCGATTTGAGGCTGAAAAGGGCCTAAATCTTCAGAGATCATTTCGTACCAATGGGTAGTTTTAAGTCTCATTTCTCCTTTGCGTTTGAAGATATGATAGGTTTTAGCAAGTTTATACTGAATTTCAGCATGCTTAAGTCCGGTCTCTTCAAGGACCTCGCGCACAGCAGCCTCTTCCAGGGTCTCGGTAGCTTCTCGCTTTCCTTTGGGCAAATCCCACTTATTATTTCGGTAGATAAAAAGAACCTGCCCTTTAGAATTTCGAACTAGGCCTCCTGCAGCAACTACTTCTTTTACCGCTTGGGTTAAGAATTTTAATGGATTCGCATCTGCTACTTCAGCAAAATAAGTGGTTGATTTCTTTTGATTTAGCAATTCAAGCAATACATTTTTTAGGTGCTTTTTCGAATCGATAAGTTGCCTATCCTTACGCGGAAGAGCCGCACTGGATTCTAGGACTAACAAACTCTCATTGACGAAAACTTCGTACATTCGCGCTATGATTTTGGACAAAGAAACCGCTTTAAAAACGGCTGAGTTATTGCTGCAAATAAAGGCAATTCAGCTGAATCCTGAAACTCCTTTTACATGGGCCTCAGGAATACAATCCCCAATTTATTGCGATAACCGACTAGCTCTATCTTACCCGGCTGTTCGAAACTATTTGCGACAAGAATTTGTCCGAAAAATCGAAGATCGGTACGGGAAACCAGAAGTGATTGCAGGGGTTGCGACAGGTGCTATCGGCATGGGTATACTCGTTGCTGAAGCCATGGGGCTTCCGTTTATTTACATCCGACCAGAGGCAAAAGGTCACGGTAGAAAAAATCAAATTGAAGGTAAAATCGAAAAAGGCCAAAATGTAGTCGTAATCGAAGATCTAATTTCTACGGGAACAAGTAGCTTAAAGGCAATCGATGCGCTCTTTGAAGCAGAAGTGAACGTCAAAGGGATGGCGGCGATTTTTACCTATAATTTTGAATCTGCCGCAGAGAAATTCAAAGAAATTGACCTAGATGTTTTTACCCTAAGTGATTACCACCACCTTATCAATTTTGCAAAAACAACCGATAAGTTCAATCCTCATCAACTCGACTTATTAGAACGTTGGAGCGCAGACCCACAGTCTTGGAACCCACTAAAAATTGAATAACTATGCAACTTACATCCCCTACCCATACGCTTTCAATTAGCGATTCAGAATTATTCGATTTTTTATCTAAGGTTGAAAATTTCGGTGCTGTAATGCCTGAAAACAATAAAGTATTTACCATTATCGATAGCGATTCTTTTGCTTTCGCTCTTAAAGGAATGCCAGAGATTGTATTAAAAATAACTGATCGTATTCCCAATTCTGCCATCGTTCTAGGTTCGACAAGCGAGCAGTTTCCATTTGAACTCAAAATAACTATCCAATCGGAACCGACTGGATGCTCATTTTATTTTGATTTCAACGGAACATTTAATGCTATGATTTCGATGATGATTAAAACGCCGCTAACCAACTTTATCGAAGCATTAGCCCAACAAACGGCAAATCATTTCACTGCTTAAGCTCGAGTCATCTGTATTTGTTGAGAATCGAACTCCATAATTTGGTTATTTGAATCCTCTAAGACGACACGACCATCATGATTTACTGTATGTAGTCGGGCTTCAAATTCTTCAGCACCCTTCCGCCACCTTACCCATTCATTTTTTCGGTAGAGTAGTTTGAGATAAGTAGCATGTGTATCGAAAAGCCCCTCTGAGAGCCACTGCTCAATGCGAAATGAAAATTGGGAGGCTAAATCGTCTATAACGTACTGCTGATTCGTTAGCTTATACAGTGAAGTAGCCCGAATTGACGCCTCAAATTGCTCTTGATTCACATTCAACCCTAAACCAATCGTAATGGCTGAGGCGGTTTTACCACGGTAACTGCGCTCTAAGAGGATTCCCGCTAATTTACAATCACCTGACATAATGTCGTTAGGCCATTTTATTCGCATTTCAGGCACATTTAATTCACTAAGCCAGTTATACACCATAACCGATACCGAGCTGAGCAATTTAAAACTGGAGGCAGAATCGGAATCCATCGCTGGAACAACTGCACTAATTGTAAGGTTCTTCCCAGATAAACTCTCCCAAGTACGTTCTAAACGCCCCCTGCCACTAGTTTGATTCACAGCATACAAGATACACGGTAAATCGATCTGCGCAGAACGGTATAATTCTGACAGCAATGTATTTGTCGATTTAGTGGCACTGACTTTGATAATAGTCATCTTGAGTTATCTTTAAGGCTGATTATCCCGGCGAAGTTAACCTACAACAACCTAAAATAAATTAACTTTGCAAACAGAAATTAAATCGATTTAATGCAACAAACACAAGCGAGTACCGATGAGCTTATTGCGCTCATAATTGACGGCATCGAAGATGTCAAAGGAATAGAAATCAATGTTTTAGATCTTCGAGAAATCGAAAATACCGTTTGTGACTACTTTGTGATTTGTAACGGAACTTCAAATACTCATGTCAATGCGATTGTGTCAGCAGTCCAAAAAAAAGTGAGTAAGACTATTAAAACAAAACCTTGGAAGGTCGAAGGCACCGAAAATAGTGAATGGGTTTTACTCGATTATGTCGATGTAGTCGTTCATGTTTTTCAACGTCCAATACGAGAACGTTACGATATAGAAGGTTTGTGGGGAGACGCCAAACTCACCACTATTGAACGATCGTATCACTAACAACCTTTCTACTGATTAAAAAGCTATGAAAACAAACGAGAAAAAACCATCAAAATACGGATGGATATTTTACGCCGCTATACTTGCATTTATCGCCTTTAACCTCTTTGGTGGACTTGCCCTTAGCAGCCCTGAAAAAACAACTACCTCGCAGCTAGAAACCTATTTAATCAGCGGCGACGTCGAAAAAATAGTAGTAATTACTAATACGCGGCAAGCTAAAGTTTATCTCACCTCTGAAGCGTTACAAAAAGAAGTACACAAGAAAGTAGCAGAGCCCGCATTACTGCCATCCGCCAGTCCTTCTCCGCAATACGTATTGGATTTTGGTGATTTGCAAAATTTTGAAAACACCATCAAAACCTTAAAGTCAGAGTACGACTTAGCAACCGTATTAGACTATGACAAGGAGAACAACTACCTCCTAGAGCTACTCATTTCAGTATTACCTTTCGTACTCATTATAGGGGTATGGATTTTTCTAATGCGAAGAATGTCCGGAGGAGCCGGAGGAGCCGGAGGGGGACAAATATTTAGCATCGGGAAATCAAAAGCTAAATTATTCGATGAGAAAACCGATACACGTACTTCTTTCAAAGATGTAGCAGGACTTGAAGGTGCAAAAGAAGAGGTGCAAGAAATTGTAGAATTCCTTAAAAATCCAGAAAAATACACCTCTCTCGGAGGTAAAATACCGAAAGGAGCCTTACTTGTAGGACCTCCTGGAACCGGAAAAACGCTTTTAGCTAAAGCTGTGGCTGGAGAAGCCAAAGTACCTTTCTTCTCGCTTTCTGGTTCCGATTTTGTTGAAATGTTTGTTGGGGTTGGAGCTTCTCGAGTTCGCGATCTTTTTAAACAAGCAAAGGACAAATCGCCGGCAATCATTTTTATCGATGAGATTGATGCGATTGGAAGAGCTCGAGGTAAAAACAATATTACGGGCTCAAACGATGAAAGAGAAAATACGCTGAACCAACTCCTAACAGAAATGGATGGATTTGGTACCAATACAAACGTAATTGTTCTTGCAGCTACAAACCGCGCTGATGTTTTAGATAAGGCACTTATGAGGGCTGGACGTTTTGATCGTCAGATCTATGTTGATTTACCGGATCTAAATGAACGCAAAGAGATTTTCGAAGTTCATTTAAAACCAATCAAAACAGCCGAAACACTTGATATTGAGTTTCTCGCACGTCAAACCCCTGGTTTTTCTGGAGCAGATATCGCAAATGTCTGTAATGAAGCGGCGCTAATTGCTGCCCGTAAAGAACGCAAGGCAGTAACAAAACAAGACTTTTTAGATGCGGTTGACAGGATTGTCGGAGGGCTTGAAAAGCGAAATAAAATCATAACACCTGACGAAAAAAGAGCAATTGCATTTCACGAGGCTGGACATGCAACGGTCAGCTGGATGTTGAAATATGCAGCTCCACTAGTCAAAGTTACTATCGTACCACGAGGTCAATCGTTAGGTGCAGCATGGTACTTACCAGAAGAACGCCAGATTGTACGACCAGAGCAACTCCTCGATGAAATGTGTGCCACAATGGGAGGTCGCGCAGCTGAAAAAGTTATTTTCGATACCATCTCTACAGGAGCACTTAGCGATCTTGAAAAAGTAACTAAACAAGCTAGGGCTATGGTTACGGTATACGGACTAAACGATAAAATTGGAAATGTAACCTATTACGATTCAAGCGGACAAAACGAGTACGGTTTTACCAAGCCTTACAGCGAAGTTACTGCTCAAACCATTGATAAAGAGATCTCAAATCTTATTGAAAGTCAGTACCAAAGAGCCATAACCATCCTTAAAGAAAACATCGATAAACTTACCACTCTAGCAGAGCGACTTCTCGAAAAAGAGGTGATTTTTAAAGATGACCTAGAGGAAATTTTTGGAAAACGACCATTTCATGAACTAGCAGCTCCTGTAGTAACCACTAATTCTGAAGAGCCAGCCTAATTTTATGGGGATTTTTGATCGCATCTTTGGGAAACGTACTGAGGCTGAATCACAGCCTAATACGCCCATAGAGGATGATTCAAAAAACCTAGCAGTTGATGAACTCTTTCTGCATGAGTTTAAAAAGAACGGAGGGAAATTTCTATACTGTTCGGATCCAGCAGAGGCAGAGCAGTTTCTTCAAGAAATCATCAAAGAAAATCAGTGGGAAGACCAGAAATTTATATGTCTAGATCCGGTCATAGAAAAACGTTATGCTGATTATATTGAGTGTACCTCAATTCTTGAAGACTCTCAGATCTTTATTACACGATGTGAGCACCTGATTGCCGATCAAGGATCTGTTCTAGTTTGTTCTAAACAATTAAAAGGAATAAAAACCGAAGAGCTTCCCGAACATTTAATTGTTTATGCGGGTACTTCACAAATTGTACATTCCCTAGCTGAAGCCTTAAAATCAATAAAACAGCGGCATCAAGGTCAAGCCCTACCCACCAAAATCACTTCTTTTAAAAACAACGAAGTGACTCAACAAAATAAGGACGACTTTATGCATTACGGAACAAAAACCAAAAATCTATATTTGCTCCTTGTAGAAGATTTTTAGATGAGTCCACTGCTAGTTCGCTCACTGAGCGGTATTGTTTATGTACTACTATTTATAGGAGCCCTTTTTGCACCCAGAGATGAAATCTTCTTCATGTGGTGTGCTTTATTAGGCCTTGGAGCTGCACTTGAAATCCGTGGAATGTTTCGGTTACCCAGACAGTTCGTTTTTATTGGAGCTTCGGTAATCTATCTACTTGCCTATACGAGTAATCAACTTAACCCTATAATTGTATTCGCTGGGCTTGGAGCAACACTTACGATGAGCTTGCTACTGCTGAAGCAATGCAAGAATAATTACTTTCATCGTTACTTCTCTCCATTTTATGCGGTTTTGGGAACCCTTAATCTATACTTAATCTCCAAAACAGGGACCGAGCTGTGCCTAAGTGTCTTATTACTTGTCTGGACTAATGACTCCATGGCTTACCTTGTCGGATCTCGAATTGGAAAAACCAAAGTAAGTTCTATATCTCCAAATAAAAGTCTTGAGGGCTATATTGGAGGAACCCTACTGACTGTAGTGGTAGGCTACCTACTATACTCCTATTCGATCTTAGCTACAGAACATTGGCTAATTATCTCCTTTTCGGTAAGTATTTTGGCAAACCTTGGTGATCTTGTTGCTTCTAAAATTAAACGTCTAACGGCCGTCAAAGACAGCGGAAGGATTATACCTGGACATGGCGGAATACTTGACCGCATCGATAGTCTTATCTATTTATCACCAGCGATTTATCTACTTTTAACCTATTATTAGTCTCATGTTTCACAAAGAAGGATACCCCAGTATTGCCCTTGCCACCGTACTTTTAGCGCTATGCATTTGGCTAGGTTTAAGTATAGAAGATTCAATTCTTAAAGCTGTACCCATCGCCTTTGGAGCTTTTATATGGGTGATTATTTTACAATTTTTTCGCAATCCCAAGCGAAATACTCCAAATACAGCCAATGGAATTCTTGCCCCATCAGACGGAAGAGTAGTTAAAATTGAACCATTTACCGATCACGAATACTTTGGGGAACCTAGAATGCTCATTTCTATATTCATGTCTCCCTTAAATGTTCACGTAACCCGCTATCCATTTGATGGCACGGTTCGCTACAGCCAATATCATCCCGGTAAATATCTAGTTGCTTGGCATCCTAAATCGAGTACCCACAATGAACGAACTACCATCGTTTTGGAGCATCCCTCAGGAACCAAAGTACTCTACCGTCAAATAGCAGGAGCACTCGCAAGACGCATTGTTAACTACGCTAAAGTAGGCCAGAAGGTTAAAGCTGGAACAGATGCTGGCTTTATCAAATTCGGATCCCGAATAGATGTCATTGTACCCAACTCCGCGAAAATACAAGTAGTTATTGATCAAAAAGTACGAGGCGGGGAAACCATTATCGCCGAATTAGTTTCCGAGTAACTCAAGGCTCTTTTCAAGCCCCAAAATTTTCTCTTGTGCATCTGAGGCCTTTTTACGTTCCATAGCAATTACAGACTCAGGGGCGTTACTCACAAATCTCTCGTTGGTTAATTTTTTCTCAACCGAGACCAGAAAACCTTTTAAATAATCAATCTCTTTATTGATTTTTTCACGTTCGACCTCAAGATCTACCCCGTCAGTTAAGGGTACAAAAAACTCGGTCTTATTAACCCTAAAACTAATTGAAGCGCCGGGGGCAGCATCTACTCTTTTGGGTAAAGATGTGTTGGAGAGTTTGGCAGCAACTGTAGCCACAAGATCAAAATCAATATCCGTTGTAACGAGAAGATCTAGTGACTCTTTGAAAGCGATTCCTTTATCTTTTCTAATCGTACGAATACTACTCACAAGCTCTTTGGTTTGTTCAAAGCTCGCAAGTAGCTCTGCGTTATACGAGTTAGCTTCTGGCATTGCAGTAATACAAATAGACTCACCGGTGCTACGAGGACGAATATTTTGCCAGAGCTCTTCGGTTATAAACGGCATAAACGGATGCAATACAACCAATAAACGTTCAAGAATATCGGTTACTTCATTGTAGGTCTTAACATCAATTGGCTGCCCATAAACGGGTTTAATGGTCTCAAGTAACCAGGAGCAGAAATCATCCCAAATCAGACGGTAAATGGTCATTAGCACATCAGAGATGCGATACTTATCGTAATGATCTTCAATTTGCTCTAGAGCCGATGCGAATACGGATTCAAACCAGCGAATTCCATCTATCGCATAATCGGGCTGAGCGATTTGTTCTGAAACCTCAAAACTTTTAATTAACCTGTAGGCATTCCAAATTTTGTTGGCGAAGCTCTTACCTTGCTGGCATAATGCTTCATCAAATAACAAATCATTACCCGCAGCAGAACTCAGCAGTAGTCCGACCCTAACCGCATCTGCACCATACTGATCTAATAGACCTAAGGCATCTGGAGAATTACCCAAAGACTTAGACATTTTTCGACCCTGCTTGTCGCGGACAAGACCAGTAAGATATACACTACTAAAAGGTGCATCATCTCGGTAGTGGTAACCTGCAATGATCATACGCGCTACCCAAAAAAATAAGATATCTGGTCCGGTCACCAAATCCTGAGTAGGATAATAGTACTTAATTTCAGGATTTTCTGGCTCCAAAATTCCGTTGAACACACTAATGGGCCACAACCATGAAGAAAACCAAGTATCTAATACATCGGCATCCTGGGTAAGATCACTCTCGGTGTATACTAACGAACTTCCTGCTTCACGTTCGAGCTGATTTGCTTTCTCGACGGCTTCGGCTTTCGAAAAGGCCACCACCATTTTACCAGTTCCATAGTAGTAGGCTGGTATTTGCTGACCCCACCACAATTGACGCGAAATATTCCAATCTCGGATATTCTCTAACCAATACTTATAAGTGTTTTCAAATTTTTTAGGGTACAACTTAACCTCCTGGGTTTCCAAAACCGACTCAAGTGCAGGCTTCACAAGATCTTCCATTTTTAAGAACCACTGGTCAGAAAGTTTAGGTTCGATAACAGCCCCTGTGCGCTCTGAGGTACCGACGTTACTGGTATGATTCTCCCTTTTCTTTAATAACCCTAAAGATTCTAACTCCCTTGCAACGGCCTCACTCGCTTCAAATCGGTCCATGCCTTTGTAGTGCAAGCCGTGCTCGTTGAGCTTACCTTTTGTATCAAAAACATCGATGATTTCTAATTGATAAGTATCGCCAATAGTTTTGTCATTGATGTCATGAGCTGGTGTGATTTTAAGACAACCCGTTCCGAAGGTTGCATCGACATACTCATCAGCGATTATCGGAATTTCTCGATTGCAAATCGGCACTCTTACTTTTTTTCCGATAAGTTTCTTGTAACGCTCGTCATCAGGGTTTACACAAATTGCAACATCACCAAAAATGGTTTCAGGACGTGTCGTAGCCACTACAATCGCACCGGACCCTTCCACAAACTCATACGCAATATGATAAAGTGAACCTTGCATTTCTTTGTAGATCACTTCTTCATCCGAAAGTGTGGTTTGGGCCTCTGGATCCCAGTTTACCATGCGGTAACCGCGGTAGATATACCCTTTATCATATAAGTCAACGAAAACCTTAATCACGGAATCATATAGCTCTGGATCCATCGTAAACTTGGTACGTGACCAATCACAAGAAGCACCTAACCGTCTTAATTGCTTTAAAATAACCCCTCCGTACTGATCGGTCCATTCCCAGGCGTGTTTTAAAAACTCCTCACGTGTCAGATCCGTTTTTTGTATACCTCGCTCCTTTAAGCGCGCCACAACTTTTGCTTCGGTTGCAATAGAGGCATGGTCGGTTCCTGGCACCCAGCAAGCATTTTTACCCTTAAGACGAGCTCTGCGAATAAGTACATCTTGAATCGTATTATTCAGCATGTGCCCCATATGTAATACCCCGGTGACATTAGGAGGTGGAATCACTATAGTGTAAGGCTCGCGCTGATCGACTTTAGATTCAAAAAGTCGGTGCGAAGTCCAATAGTCGTACCATTTTTCTTCTAGGTCTTGTGGAGTGTATTGTGTGGCTAATTCCATGAGTGATTTAAGGGTATCTATGGCAATTGTAAATACCGACAAAAATAGGAAACATCATATCAACTATAAAAGTTATTTGACTGGACAAAAAATAATCTTAAGATTGTATTGTGAAGAATAGGTTCATACCATTTGTTGCACTTTTCGGACTCCTGCTCGCTTCTAGTCAGCTTCGAGGACAAGAGGCCGTACTTGCTTTTGATAGCAAAGTAATAGACTTTGGTACTATTTCTCGAAAAAACAACAAGCTACACTTTCTCAGGGTAAACAATCGCAGCGAAAGTGACATAAGACTGATCGAATGTCGAATTTCGTTCGGATATGATATTGTGCGCTTACCTTCACTAATACAAGCTCAGAGCACAGATAGTATAGGAGTACGAATTTCTCCGGAGTTGCTTTCCGGCCCATTTCGGAAAGTACTCACCCTGATTACTTCAGAAGACCCCAGTGTGTATACCGTCCGAATCAGCGGTAAAATCATCGACTAAATTTATACCTTTACCGGTAAAAGAACATGCCAAAGGTTTCTCGAAAGGGTCAAGCGATGCCCTCCTCTCCAATCAGAAAACTAGTTCCGTTTGCCGAAGCCGCGAAACAAAAGGGAATACAAGTGTTACATCTAAATATCGGACAACCCGATATCGAAACCCCTGAAATCGCTTTAAAGGCCATCAAAGAAATTAACCTAACTACCTTAGCCTACAGCCGTACTGAAGGCAGCGATACACACCGAGAAAAAGTGGCTCGTTACTATCAAAGTTTTGGAGCTCCAATCGAGGCAAATGATTTAGTGATTACTACAGGCGGGTCGGAAGCCCTTTCGTTTGTAATGGCAAGCCTTTTAGATGCTGGTGATGAAGTGATCATTCCGGAGCCTTTTTACGCTAATTATAACGGTTTTGCACTTGCTAATGATGTTGTGGTTAAACCAGTTACTGCTTATTTGAAGAACAATTTCGCTCTTCCTTCGATCAGTGATTTTGAGGCTCAAATATCATCAAAAACAAAAGCAATACTTATTTGCAATCCTTCTAATCCGACAGGTTACGTGTATACGAAAGACGAACTGTCAACCCTCGCAGCACTTTGTATAAAACACGATCTTTTTATTGTCGTTGACGAAGTGTACCGAGAATTTGTGTACGGAGAAAAGCCTTTTGTTTCTATTTTAAATTTTCCTGAGATTTTACAGTACGCTGTTGTTATCGATTCCGTTTCGAAACGTTACAGTATGTGCGGCGCACGAATTGGCTATGTAGCAACTAAGAATAAAGAAGTTCGAAACTGTATTTTAAAATTCGCCCAAGCACGGCTTTCTCCTCCTAGTCTCGCTCAAATCGCGAGCGAAGCGGCACTAGACACCGATCCGGCATACTTAAAAGCAGTGAACACGGAATACAACGAGCGAAGACTTACCCTCATAAAAGGCTTATCGGCAATTCCTGGTGTTCAGGTTGCACACCCAGAAGGTGCATTTTACTGTATAGCCGAATTACCAGTAAACGACGCAGAAGAATTTGCTCAATGGTTGCTTGAAAAATTTAGTGATAACCAGCAAACCCTGATGCTCGCCCCTGCGGCTGGATTTTATGCCACAACTGGTCTGGGCAAAAAGGAAGTGAGAATTGCATATGTTCTGAATATTGACTTATTAAAACGAGCCATTGAACTTCTTGAAATCGCATTAGAGCAGTACAATAAAGAAGATAATGTCTAAATCGTTCGACTTAAAAGACTATCACACTTTCGGGATCTCTACCACTGCGCTATTTATCGAAGAGATTTCTTCGATTAAGCAGTTGCAGCATTTTTTAAAAAACTATCCAGATGCATTAATCCTAGGAAAAGGAAGTAACGTGCTATTTACTAAAGCCGTAGAAGTTCCAGTTGGCATCATCAGTAACAAAGGCATGCGAATTTCCGCGCTTAATAAATCAGAATCATCGTTAATTTCGGCAGCCGGCGAATCATGGGTTGACCTTGTAGCATTCAGTATTCAGAACGGTTTAAACGGACTTGAAAACCTATCACTTATACCCGGTAGTGTGGGCGCCGCCCCAATTCAGAATATTGGCGCCTATGGCGTGGAACAAGCTGAACGTTTTAGCTATTGTATCGCAATCGATAGGAAAACCGGGGAATCGAAAAAACTGGTAGCAGAT
>CAZUBV010000008.1:0-22476 GCA_964618875.1 uncultured Flavobacteriaceae bacterium | reverse complement strand
ATCGATTACGGCAATACCTAAATCGTAAAAAACAACCTTATCTTCTAACAAAGCATGCGTTCCAATGATAATGGATAATGCTCCATTTTGAAGTTCATCGAATAAGATTTTTCGTTCTTTCCCAGGAGTCGATCCAGTTAGAAGCTTTGTTTTTATTCCTAAAGGCTCAACCAGTCTTTTAAAGTCAGCATAATGCTGGTTGGCTAGTATTTCTGTCGGCGCTATAACAGCGGCTTGCGATCCATTTCCTACGGCAATTAGGCAACACAAGAGCGCAACCATTGTCTTTCCTGAACCAACATCACCCTGTAGTAATCGATTCATTTGAATTCCAGAGCCTAAATCTTTTCTTATTTCTTTAATTACCCGTTTTTGCGCATCGGTAAGTTCAAAGGGTAGATGCTTGTGATAAAAGGCTAGAAATAACTCACCAACACTTTCAAATTTTCGCCCCTGTATTTTCTGCTGTCCTATCCGTTTTTTGTACAATAATTGTAACTGAAGAAAAAATAATTCTTCAAATTTGAGTCGTTGGGTTGCCTTGTATACCTCTTCCAAACTCGAAGGGGCGTGAATGCAACGGAGTGCATTAGTTTTGTTCGGTAGCCCAAGCTGTTTCAGTAAATTCTCTGATAAGTTCTCAAGTATCGAAAAATCTACTGCCGTTACAATTTTCGAAAGAGTAGATCGCATTATCTTTTGGGTAACTCCGGCTTTCTGTAATTTTTCGGTAGATGGATAGATCGGCTCAATTCCTAGGCTATTCTCTATTGCGTTAAGACTATTGACTCGTTTTAATTCTGGATGAGCCATAGAATTTCGATCACCAAATCGTGTGCACTTACCGAATGCCGTATAAAGCATACCTGCCTTCAGTGAGGTGAGTAAGTATTCAGGGGCTTTGAACCAAACAAGTTCTAAGACCCCTGTGTCATCATGTAATTCGGCTACTAATCTGCTTCCTTTTCCGGAACCGACACGACGAAGGTTTGCAAGAATACCTTTGACAACGATATAGCTATGGTCTGCACTTATTTCCGAAATAGCATATATCTTACTTTTATCGACATACCGAATGGGAAGTTGAAAAAGTAAATCGTAAACCGTGCTAATACCGAATTCTTGAGATAACACTAGCGCACGGTGCTTTCCAAAGCCCGTCAGATCAGAAATCGGATGCTTTAAAGAGGGATGATCCTTCATTTTAGTTCTCAGTCCCTAAATTTAGGTTTTTAAGGAGTAGATAAAAAATATGAGAGCATTAGTCATATCAGGTGGAGGCAGTAAGGGAGCATTTGCTGGAGGAATAGCACAGTACCTTATTGAGGCTAAAGGCATTGAGTATGATTTATATATAGGAACTTCCACCGGAAGCTTATTGCTTACGCATCTTGCACTCGGGGCAATTGATAAATTACACAGTATTTATAAAGAAGTTGATGAGCATCAAATTTTTAATCTAAATCCATTTGTTAAAAGAAAAAAGAACGGAATCACTCAACTAAGCATTCACCATTTCAATGTAATTCGAAGCTTTATAAGAGGTAATAAAACCTTTGGTGAGAGTAAACGTCTTCGGTCCTTTTTACAACAAAATATAACTGTTTTTGAATTTGAAAAATTAAAGAAAAGTCAGTTAAATATTCTAATTACAGTCGCCAATCTTACGCTCAATCGGATAGAGTACAAGAGTATTAAGGATTGTAGTTACGAAGATTTTATCGATTGGATTTGGATTTCTGCTAATTACATACCCTTCATGTCCTTAGTTAAGAAAAATGGTTATGAATACGCCGATGGGGGATTGGGCAGTGTTGTTTCAATCGATAAGGCAATTGAATTAGGTGTATCTGAAATTGACGTAATTGTTTTGAGCCAAGAAAACAACGAGGGTATTAGAAATGCAACAACGAACCCTTTCGATCTTATGCTTAATATGTTCTCGTTTTCTTTAGATCGAATTGAAAACCAGAATATTGAATTAGGCCTGCTAAAGGCAGAAAAGAAAGGAGTACAGGTAAACCTGTATTACACACCTTCACTACTGACTCAAAACGCTTTGTTGTTTGACAAAAAGAGAATGCTTAGATGGTGGCAGAGGGGATATTTACATGCAAAAGCACTAGACGGTTCTGTTAAAACTACCGCTTCAGAATAGCTCGAAAGTATCGATATGTATCGCTTTTAGATGGGGTGATTCTGAGCAAAATAGTATCGTTACTAGAAGTAGGCTCAAGGCGGACGCGTTTCGGATTTAGATTAAAAGAAGCCGTAAAAAGTTCAAAGAGCTTTGGTGCTAACAAGTCTTCGGTTTGGTTTAGCGTATCCTGTAAACCCACATTAAATGCACCCGCTATAGATAATTCGAGATTGGGTACTGCTCGAAGAACAGAATCGACACGTTGCAGTCTACCGTCGAGTTGCAACGAGTCTTTTAGGGTGTATGCTAAATAGGGTATTTCGATTTCAATTTCACCTTCAGTTATGCGCATACCATTAGATGTAGTAACTGCACGTGCTAATCTTTTTACTGCTTCTATGAGCAACGAATCGTGCGTGGTAAGCATGCTTCTTAATGCTCTATCCTGTTTTTCAAGAACACGCATGCTTTCGATTTGATCTCCAATATTCATAATATTACTCACTGATTGACTCGTGAAATTACTGAGCCGCTTCATTAGAGCAGTATTAGTAGATTTTAGATTGTCTATTTCGAAAAGATAGGTTTGGTTTAAGGTCTCCTGTCCTACAAGTGATTTCTTCAAACGATTAATTTCATCTTCTTTGCGACTTACTAGTTCATTCAGCGCTTTTAAATCTTCTATTAAGTCTGTTTTTTTTTGACCAACAACTAGTGAAGAAATGAAAAAAAAGAGGGTACAAAGAATGTATGATAATCTCATATAATTAGTTTGCATTTAAATAATCAATACTCATTTCTGTTAACACCTTAACTCCGTGAATCATTCCGGATTCATCAATGTAAAAGTCTGGCGTATGATGGGGGAAAGGAGTAGTGTTTTCAGGAGCCATTCCTCCTAAAAAGAAATAAAATCCGGGGACCTCACGTGAAAAATACGAGAAGTCTTCCGCACCTGTTGTTGCCTTTGTGATTAAAACATTCTCGCTTCCAAGGGTACGTTGCAAGCTCGGAAGCATTTGCTCGACCAGTTTTGGGTCATTGAATGTGATATCGGTCGATTCGGTTATGACAATGCTTGCAGTACCACCATAGGCTGCTGCAATAGCTGGAACCATTTCGTTTAATCGTTTTTCGATATGATCTCGCATATCATAATCCAAGGTTCTTATCGTTCCAATAAGTTCTGCTGATTCAGGTATAATATTGAACCGAACACCACTCTTTATTTTACCTACCGAAATCACAGCGGCTTCATTCAAGAGATTCGACTCTCTACTAATAATTGATTGGATACCATCTACAATTTTAGACGCAATATAGATGGGGTCAACTCCAGACCAAGGTTGTGAGCCATGAGTTTGCTTTCCTTGTACTTGTATTACGAATCGTTGTGCTGAGGCCATTATTCCTCCGGTTTTATAACGAATCTGGCCTACCGGGGTTGCTGAATTAATATGTAATCCGAAAATGGCATCGACTTTTGGGTTCTCTAGAACGCCCTCTTCAACCATAAGAAGCGCTCCACCTTTTTCTCCTGGAGGCGGACCCTCTTCAGCAGGCTGAAAAATGAATTTTATGGTTCCTTTGACCAAATGTTTATTCTTTGATAAAATCTCAGCCACCCCCATAAGGATAGCTGTATGGGTATCGTGTCCGCAGGCGTGCATTACACCTGTAGTCTCCCCAAGAAATTCGGTCACGACTTCAGATTTGAAAGGTAGATTATTACGCTCGGTAACGGGTAGTGCATCAATGTCCGCTCTTAAAGCCAGTACTTTACCGGGAAGATCACCTTTTAGAAGACCAACTACGCCTGTTATTCCAACCCCTGATTCAACTTCTAGGCCCAATGATTTAAGGTGTTTTTCGATGTAGGCTGCGGTCTTAAATTCACGATTTCCGAGTTCTGGATTTTGGTGAAAGTGTCTTCTCCAGCTAATTACTTGCTCCGTTATATCGGAATACTGCTCGGTACTAATATCTTGACCTTGTACTGTTGAACAAACTAGTAATAAGCCGATCGATAAAGTCGTTAGAATTTGATTCATAAATACATATTGAAATATGTTACTAAATATATGAACTTAAGGTGTCCGACCCATGAAGAATTCAATAAATTCACAGTTTAAAGCTAGGATTCATGTCGTATTTAAATGAACTTAATGAGGCTCAGCGCAATGCCGTTTTACACAAAGAGGGTCCCCTTATGGTTATTGCGGGAGCTGGATCTGGAAAAACACGTGTTCTCACCTTTAGAATAGCTCATTTAATTCATAACGGTGTTGATCCGTTTAACATTTTAGCGCTGACATTTACGAATAAAGCGGCTCGTGAAATGAAATCTCGTATTTCTAAAATTGTAGGAGATCATGAAGCTAAAAATTTATGGATGGGTACATTTCACTCGGTTTTTGCAAAATTATTGAGGTTCGAAGGTCATCATCTTGGATTCCCATCAAACTTTTCAATATACGATACCCAAGACTCGCAACGATTGATCAGTTCGATTATAAAGGAGATGGGGCTAGACAAAGACGTATATAAATACAAGCAAATCCAACAGCGAATATCTGCGTTTAAAAATAGTCTTATAACGGTTAAAGCTTACTACAACAATCCTGAATTACAAGAGGCGGATGCAATCGCTCGTAAACCCCGGATGGGAGAAATATATAACGAGTATGTAAATCGACTCTTTAAGGCTGGTGCCATGGATTTCGATGACTTATTATTACGGACAAATGAATTGTTAAATCGTTTTCCTGAGGTCCTAATGCGCTATCAAGAAAGGTTTAAATACATCTTAGTCGATGAGTATCAAGACACCAATCACTCTCAGTACCTTATTGTAAAAGCGCTTTCGGATCGCTATCAAAACATCTGTGTAGTGGGTGACGATGCACAAAGTATTTATTCGTTCCGAGGGGCTAACATCTCGAATATTTTAAATTTTCAAAACGATTACAAAGACGTTGCTGTTTATCGATTAGAACAAAATTATCGCTCAACCGATACAATTGTAAAGGCAGCGAACTCAGTAATTTCAAAAAACAAAGATCAGATTCAAAAGGAGGTTTGGACGAGTAATCCATTAGGTGAACCTATTGTAGTCCATCGAAGTCCTACAGATGCCGATGAAGGAAGATATGTCGCAAGTACCCTTTTTGAATTAAAACATACCCACCAGTTAAGCAACGGAGATTTCGCAGTACTCTATAGAACGAACTCACAGTCCAGAGCTATTGAAGACGCACTTCGTAAACGAGATATCCCTTATCGAATCTATGGGGGATTGTCCTTTTATCAGCGCAAAGAAATTAAAGATGTATTGGCTTACTTGCGATTGCTTGTTAATCCGAACGATGAGGAGGCTCTGATGCGAGTAATTAATTATCCGGCGCGTGGAGTAGGAGGGACCACTATCGATAAACTCATAATTGCTGCAAAGGAAACAGGACGTTCGATCTTTGATCTCATTGCACATTCGAATTTAGCGGAAATCAAAATTGCTTCTAATACCGCCCAACGTCTGATTGATTTCGCTACTACTATAAAAAGTTTTCAGATTATCGCTGAGTCTGCAGATGCTTTTACACTAACAGATCACGTAGTTAAAAAGTCTGGACTTATTCAAGAATTCAAAAAGGATGGAACTCCTGAGGGAATTGCACGACTGGAGAATATCGAAGAACTACTCAATGGGATACAAGATTTTGTAGAAGGACAACGTGAGATTGATGGAGCAAGTGGATCAATACATGAATTTTTAGAAGATGTTGCTCTTGCTACCGATTTAGATAAGGACATCGGAGATGACGATCGGGTTGCACTGATGACCATACACCTAGCGAAAGGGCTTGAATTCCCTTTTGTGTTTATAGTTGGACTAGAGGAGGATCTTTTTCCATCTGCTATGAGCATGAATACACGGGCGGAATTAGAGGAAGAACGAAGGCTGTTTTATGTAGCCTTAACACGTGCAGAGCGACAGGCCTATTTAACCTACACTATTAATCGTTATCGTTGGGGAAAACTTATCGATGCTGAGCCCAGTCGTTTTATTGAAGAAATCGATGAGCAATTTTTGGATAATCGTGTTGTCGACTACAGAAAGAATTTTTCACCCTATTTAGACAGCAGTATTTTTGGATCGGTAGATCATACTCGATTACGATCTGAAAAGCCAAAATCAGCACAGCCTCCTTCAGTAAATCGACCAACCGAGGGCCAATTACAACGATTACGAAAAATCAAACCAGAAAGTATGACTCCTGCTGCTGAGTCTGCCACTCTTTATGCGGATCTCAACATAGCAGACAAAGTCAGCCATGAACGCTTTGGAATTGGAGTAGTAACAGCTCTTGAAGGAGTTGGAATACACAAGAAAGCAACCATTACGTTTGGTAACTCAGAAAAGAAATTACTACTGCGCTTTGCTAAGCTTACCATTATAGACGACAAATAAAAAAGGGTCCCAATTGGGACCCTTTTAATTCGTTTAATATTGGTTACTGAATTGATGGATTTTTCATACCCTCTTCGATCATATTGTAAAATTGATCAAGTTTTGGAAGTACCACAATTCTTGTTCTTCTGTTTTTCGCGCGATTAGCTGCAGTACTATTATCAGCAAGTGGCACATAATAACTTCTTCCGGCAGCAGTCATTCGTTTTGGATCTACCTTGAACTCATTTTGTAATACGCGTACAATTGAAGTTGCTCGCTTAACAGATAAATCCCAGTTATCTTTTATTTCTGCATTGGTTTTAAATGGTACGTTATCGGTGTGACCTTCAACCATAAATTCAAAATCTGGTTTGGCATTAACCACTTTGGCAACTTTACCTAAAACTTGTTTAGCTTGGTCTGAAACTACATAACTTCCGCTACGGAATAATAGTTTGTCTGCGATCGAAACAAATACCACGCCTTTTTCAACATTCACCTGAATATCCTGGTCGTTAAGATTACCAAGTGCACCTTTTAGTGAAGCAACTAAAGCAAGATTTACAGAATCTCTTCGCGTAATAGCATCTTGAAGACGGGTAATTGAAACCTCTTTCTCTTTAAGACTTTCTAGTGTTTTTTCAAGATTTTCAGCACCCTTTGATGTGAGTGTTGTAAAATCATCCATGTTATTTATCAGTTCCTGATTGTTAGATCTTAGAAAATCATTCTGACTAGACAATGCCTTAACTTGAGCCTCGTACTTACTAATTTCAGTAGCGTAATCATTCATGGTTCGAGTTGTAGAAGCAAGCTCTGACTTAGCCTTGTCTAACTCGGAATTAACAGTTTTGAATTTTTTCGAAGAAACACAAGAGCCTAAGGTTAGGGCAACAAGTGCAATGGGGATCAATTTGATTTTCATAATGCGTTGTTTTATACAGTACCAAATTAGCAAATAGTTTGCCAAACTGTCAACTCTAACATAGTTAAGTCCTGGTTACTACTTTCTTTTTTGTAAAATATAATAATCAAATACAATCGAAAGAGGAGATCTCTGATGTGACACCTGATAATTACCCGTTCTTTTACCCATTATTTTTCTAAACATTCGGTAAAAACCAAAGTGAGCTTTTAAAATGGCATAGGTGTGTTTGGGTTTTCCTTCAATTAAAAAAACAAGGCCTGCAATTCCGTCTAATACTAAACGGATCGGAATAACCCAGAGTAGTTGCTTTATAGGTGCATTTTTAATTAAACCAAGAAGTGAATTTCTAAAATTGAGCTCAGTTTTGAATGGATTAGAATTGGCTAAGGTGGATCCTCCAAGATGATAAACACGGCTCTTTGGTGTATACCATACAGTATAGCCACTTCGCTGAGCTCTCCAACATAAATCGATTTCTTCTTGGTGTGCAAAAAAATCTGCATCAAACCCACCCAGCTCATTAAAAAGAGAACGTTGAATGAATAAGCATGCTCCAGTTGCCCAAAAAATCGAACATGGCTCTTCATACTGTCCCTGATCTTTTTCTACCGATTGGAATCTCCTTCCTCTGCAATACGGATAGCCTAACTTATCGAGTAGTCCTCCAGCCGCCCCTGCATACTCGAAAAATTCAGGGCGTTTTTCATCTAGAATCTTAGGTTGTACAATTCCAACTTTAACTTGTTTCAATAGCCGTAAAGGGTCAGTAATCCATCCTTTTTCTACACGAACATCAGAATTTAATAGACATAAATAAGGTTCCGTAATTTGAGCGAGGCCAAGATTGTATCCGCCAGCAAAACCGAAGTTTTTTTCCAGAGCAATTATTGTGACTTGCGAGAATTTATTAGCTAGAAGCGCAAGTGAGTCGTCTGTAGATCCGTTATCAATAACGTAAATGGCCGCGTCCTCACTGTATTCTATCACAGATGGTAAAAAGCGCTCTAAAAGTGCTACACCATTCCAATTTAGGATCACTATGGCGAGCTCGGCTTTCATACTAATTTAAAATCACTGAAGTTTTCGATCCAATGATACACACTTGCTTCCTTGTTTAGAGAGGCAACGTGGTGATTCAGTCCATTGGTAATCATAATATAATCAGGAGCTAAAGGCTCACTATAGCGTAGTACTTGAGCGGCAGTTTCTGGCGTTAACGGAACAAAGGTAGCTTTACACTCTACTACGAGTTGTACGCTAGAATCTGGATAATAGGTGGCGATGTCAAATCTTGAATTTACGGTTCCTGTAAGAACTCGCTTTTCTACCTGAATTAATGTTGCACTAACGTTTAATACCTGAATCAGGTAGTGAATCACATGTTGTCGGACCCATTCTTCTGGGGTAAGGGTAACATACTTTTTACGGATGATATCGAAAATCAACCACCCCTTTTCGGTATTTTTAACTCTCAATTGAAATTCCGGGAATTGAAGTTTCGTTTGTGATATCATCTGAAACAAAAATAGTGTAACAAAGCAACATGGAGAGCATCTTAAGGCAAATAGAATCAAAGAACTTGGCGCAGGTATATGTGCTTTATGGGGCAGAGCCTTATTACTTAAAAAAGTTGTCCAAGGCATTTGAAGAGTCAATTGTCCCAGAAGATGCGAGAGATTTTAATAGACATATTTGTTACGGAAAAGACACCTCAATAGGAGCGGTTATTCAACTAGCTCGAGCCTTACCGATGTTCTCTGATAAGACAGTGGTTCTTGTAAGAGAAGCTCAACATCTTGCAAAACAAATGCAACAATTGGAGTTGTATCTAGACAATCCCAATCCAGATTGCGTACTTGTTTTAGTGCTACATCAGAAATCGATAGATAAACGATTAAAAATCTTTAAACGACTCGAGAAGGAACAGGTGCTTTTCGAAAGTAAACCAATTTATGAAAATAAAGCAGGTCAGTTTTTAGACCAACTGTTATCAGAAAAGGGAATAACACTCAGTCTTAAGGCAAAGCAGCTTCTGTTATTTAGTTTAAATACTGATTTAGAACGTTATGAGCGTGAATTAGATAAATTGCGGATCGCCGAGCTAACCACCAATAGCTTTGAGGTCGAACATATTGAGAAATACATAGGGATCCACCGCAATTACAATGTTTTTGAACTTACAAAGTCAATTAGTGAAGCTCAAACTAAGCGGACAGCAGATATTTTAGGTTACTTTTCCAGAAACATAAAAGAACATCCTCCGCTTGCAACCTTGGCTGTGTTAACTACATTTTTTATTAAAGTATTCAGATATCATTCTCTTAGTAATAAATCAGAGGCCTCGCGAGTGCTTGGAATATCACCTTATTTTTTGACCGAATATCAGAAAGCAGCTCAGAACTATCCAATGAAGCGACTCACTCTTATTGTTGAGCAGTTAAAGCAACTTGACTTAAAATGTAAGGGTGTTGGAGGATCTCCTAATACTAGCGATTCACAGATCTATCAGGAATTACTGTATACAGTTAGGACATAGAATTCCAGGCTGGAAAAATTGATGGATTACTTTCGTGCATCATCTGATATAAACGGTCGAAAATTTCTTCTGCATTTGGTTTTGAAAAATAGTCTCCATCTGAACCGTAGGCTGGTCGGTGTTCTTTCGCAGCGATCACCACAGGAGCTCCGTCGAGCAATGAAAAACCCTTTTGTATAGTAATAATTTGATCCAGTAAATAGGCACTGTAACCACCAGGAACATCTTCATCAATAATTGCCAATCGATTTGTCTTTTTCAGGCTTTCTACAGTTTTTTGATGAATATCAAAAGGCCACAGTGTTTGTACATCAATAAGTTCGCAATGAATACCATAGGTTGTAAGTCGTTCGACGACCTCTGATACGATACGAAGTGTTGATCCGTAAGAAATAACAGTGATATCGGTGCCAGGTTTTAGCACCTCAACTGTGCCGATCGGAGTGGTATAAGACCCTATGTTTTCAGGTAACGCTTCTTTAATACGATAGCCGTTTAGTGGTTCTATGACTAGTGCTGGCTCATTTGCCTTGAGCAGTGCATTATACATTCCTGCTGCTTGAGTCATATTTCGAGGAGCTAGAATATAGATACCTCTTAGCAAATGAACTAATCCGCCCATAGGGGAACCTGAATGCCATATGCCCTCAAGTCGGTGGCCCCGAGTTCGAATAATAAGTGGTGCTATTTGTTGACCTACTGATCGGTACCTAAGAGTCGCCAGATCATCGGTTAACACTTGAAGGGCATAAAATATGTAATCGAGATATTGAATTTCAGCGATGGGTCGTAAACCTCGCATTGCCAGTCCGATACCTTGCCCTATAATACTTGCCTCACGAATACTGGTATCAGAGACTCTATCGTCTCCATACTTATCTTGTAAATCTTCTAACGCCTTATTAACTCCGCCTATTTTGCCAGTATCCTCACCAAAAATCATAATCCTTGGATCTGACGCTAAAAGGCTATCAAAGTTCTCCTGTAAAATTCTTCTACCATCTACAAAATGCGGTTTGTCAGAATAAATAGGAGCTATAAGTGGAACATTAACCAAACTTCTATGTGACTGGTCGATGAGTTCACTAGAATAGGCCTTCCACTCTTCACTTTTGATTTGTGCGATTAGGGCGTTCAATTGGTTTAAAAACGTAGTATCCGATCGCCGAAAAGCTATGCGTTTTAAAGCATCTGCCGTTTGTAGCGTATCTTTTTTTACCAATAATTTTTTCGAAGTGAGCTTCTTTGTAAGCGACTGATACTCGGAAGACTCATCTATAGGTTGCTTATTTACAAGGTCTTCTAGCCGTTTACTATATTGTCTAGGGACTTGTTGATATTCTGTAAACGCAATATTTCTGGCTTCTAAAACTTCTGAAACAACCGCGTCGTCAATTTGTTGTAACTCCTTTTCCGAACAAACCTTCTTTTCTAGGATCCACGATTTAAACGTTCGTAGGCAGTCGTGGTTTTGTTCCCAAGCTAGTCGATCTTCTGACTTATAACGCTCGTGCGAACCAGAAGTCGAGTGTCCTTGTGGTTGAGTGAGCTCGACTACGTGAACAAGTACCGGTATATGTTCTCTTCTAGCCAGTTGTTCGGCTTTGGCGTAAGCATCGATAAGTGCAGGGTAATCCCACCCTTTTACTTTGATGATTTCAAAACCTTCTGAATTCTCGGTCCGGGCAAACCCTCTTAAAGCTTTAGAAATACTCTTTTTTATGGTGTGAAATTCGGCTGGGACCGATATTCCGTATTCGTCATCCCAAACGCTAAGAACCATAGGAACCTGCATTACCCCAGCGGCATTCATTGCTTCAAAAAATAGTCCTTCGGAGGTTGAAGCGTTCCCTATGGTTCCCCATGCAATTTCATCTCCGCTTATGCTGAATTTAGACGATCCTTTGATCGAACGATTACGGTAGACTTTAGAGGCCTGTGCAAGACCTAATAATCTGGGCATCTGCCCGGCTGTTGATGAAATATCTGACGCCGAATTAAATTGCCTAGTCTGGTTGAGCCAATTACCGTTTTGATCAATGTTCGATGTTGAAAAATGTCCGGTCATCTGGCGACCACCGTTCATGGGCTCGTGAGCGAGATCCGTAGTGCCAAAAAGAGTATGAAAAAATGATATCGGATTAAGGATTCCTTGCGATATAAGGAGTGTCTGATCTCGGTAATATCCGCTTCGGTAGTCACCAGGTTTAAAGAATTTACTTAAAGCGATCTGCGGAAGCTCTTTACCATCTCCGAAAATTCCGAATTTTGCCCTTCCAAGAAGCACCTCTTTTCGACCTAAAAGGCTGCATTCTCGGCTGATTCGTGCGATACGATAATCCTCTAACAGCTGAGAGCGAAATTCTGAAAATGTCATTTCATCTTTATGCATAGGATATAGCAGGCCAATTAACGAAGGCAAAAATAAGCAAACCCAAAGGATTAGAACAGTGAGCGTGTAAAGAGTCTTGAGAGCGTCTCAAATCGCAAGGCGAGTACCACTCGAACTCGATTAAAATATTCTGAATCAAAGGTTTCAAATCCGCTTTGATTATGTACCGGAAGGTACACCTCCAAAAAGTCGGTTACCAGATTTAGTCGTATTCCGGATCCATAGGAGTAGAGCGGTGCCACTCCCTTATCTTTTTGTACGGATAGTTCGGTGTACAGCTCAACAAATCGATATATGTTAATTGCAGAATTTAGGGCAATAAGACTACGATCTGCTAGTGGGTCTGTAGCGGTACCAATAAGTGCACCTTCGGCTCGAATGAGTTGCTGAGATGAAAAACCTGAGGATTCCGAACGACCTATCAGGTCGTAGTCATACAAATAATCATTAGGGCCATTGAGTCCGAACGAAAAGAAATCGTCCGAAGTGTTATTTTTTAAAAACGTACCAGCAAAGAGTCGGAAACTAAGCTGTGTGTTATTCTCGAAGAGTTTACGGTACTCTGCTGAAAAAGAAGTTTTTATAAAATGATTGCTGACTTGAAAATCTATTAAATGGCTTTTAAAATCAAATAGACTCTGTTTGCTCTTTTCATGTCGCAAATTCAGTACAGCATAGTCCGGATTGTTGAGCTCTAGGGGTTGAATGATTTCTCTATCATAACTCCTTGATACTAAACGATATCGTAGGGTGAAACGCTCCGATATACGCCGATTTAGATCAGGGTGCTGTCGCCGAACGCTAATTAAAGGAGTGAGCGTTGAATACAGCGAGTTAACATTAAAATGTTGACTTGCGCCAAAAACTCCATAGGTGATCCGAGTTCTATTGCGATCTGCTAGCCACTGGTTACCATAGACTTCGAAACTTCCAATTACTGATTTTTCTCTTGAGGAGTAGAGAGGAGAAAATTGAAATTCGAAAGGTTTATTTAAGACAGCCTGATTTGAGAACCGTAAACCAAGTGCTATTCCGTCGTATAAATTGTATATACCTTGTGGGGTGATAAATAAATTACTTACTGAAGGGTCAGGTAAATCGGTTAGTGGCAATACCTTAAGTGGTTTTCTAAATAGCGAAGATCTCGGATTATAAACGTTATTATTTATGTTAAATTCTGGAGATTTTAAATCGGGGTTTACAACGTAACGAGCTTTCGGCTCAGTTGGAAAACTTACCCATGGTTGTTTAGCCGTATTATCAACCCATTTAGACCTTAAAATTGAATCTCCCCGCATTTGAACCACTTTAACCGGTAGTGAATACGAGCTGGTTTGTTTAATTTTTAAAAAATCAATTCCACTTTTATGCTGACTCGTTTCTATTGTAAAATCATTTTTATTTCGAGTCGAAAGCAGTCTGCGATCTACGATCGGATTTTGGGAGGAATTAGGAAGATACCAATTAAGGTCAAAAGCAGAAGCACCTGGTTTTAGGAATTGACTGATTTGATAGGAGCGAATAAGCTCTCTGATTTTTTTAGGGTCCCCATCACCAATACTCAAACTAAAGAGTTGGGCGGCTCTGATCGGATGAGCGATTTGCCAATTATAATTCAGTAGTTCTCTAGAGTTTGAGAGTAAGGGCTGATCGAGATTCCTGTTTTCAATATACTTAGCTAACCAAACAAAGTGATCATTAAATGGAAGCTTTCCCAGTTGATAGTTATGAATTGGCCACCAGTGAGCATATTTTCCCGTAAGTTTTAAATCCGGATAAGATGTCTTCACATATTGCTCCATTAAATATTGAGCAAATCCGTCTATAAAGAACTGTTCCCACTCTGGATTAGCATCAAAATGCAGTTGAAGATATTTACGAGCCAACGTTTTAATTAGTTTCAACTCATCGGTGAACCCTTTAGGATAGGGCGAAATCATCGAAGGGATGTCATCAATTCCAACAAGTGGACGATCAGCGTAGTCTAAATACGATAAGAGAATTGGACGTAGACCGAATCCAGCTAGGTATGATTGTAAGAAAGCAGTTGTTTTATCCAGGCTAGTTGGTAAATCTGCAAACTGTTTAGACCAGTCTTTGGTAATCAGTAATGAAACGCCATTACTGGTATATACATCTGTTAGTGGTTTATGACTAATATAAATAAGAGGACTAGAAGCTAGTCTACCGGTAAGGGTATGATTGTTTTCAGAAAAAAGATCGCTTATTATGAATAACTGATGATTCGGGTCAAATCGCAACGTATAATCTACGATGCCGGTCCGCTGATTTCCTCGTTGCCAATAATGATGGGCAGTTAATTGTTCATCCTCCTTTGGAATAGGTAAAATAAGTTGATTTTTTAGCGTCAAATACTCAGAATCTTTTAAGCCATAACCTGTAAATTTTGAATTTGCAGGCTGTAATCTATAGTTGATCTGTATAGACAAGGATTTAGTATTTCTAAAATCCGCCGGTAGTTTGAGGGCAAGAACATCAAAAGAAATTCTTTCGTACGGTACTTCTCTACCATCAATGTTAATATTATCAATTTTTGTAAATCCTCTATCGCTATCGTTGGCTAAATGAAACCTTCGGTCAAACTGTCTTTTAAAGGATTCGGCTAGCGGGCTTTTTTTAGAAACATAAGAATGATTCCAATCGAATAAGTAAATCGAGTCATTCCTGACGAAATACGATGGAATAATGTTCAGTACACTGCGAACCGAAATTAGATTTGTTTGATGTTCCCAATCTATTTTTGCATCGATATGAACGGGAGACTCTTGAGCTTGTCCGAAATGGATAAAAATAAAAAATAGAAAAAAGAAGTGCGGCTTAGTCATCTTAGAAGTTAGGTCTAAGATCACGCCCTTTGTAAAATTGAGTCACAATAGAAAGCACCTCATCTGCTGTATCCACAAGATGAATAAGTTCTAGATCGTTAGGGCTGATATTACCTTGTCCAAGCAACTGGTCTTTGATCCAATCAATGAGTCCTTGCCAGAATGCAGTGCCAACCAAAATGATGGGAAAGGCTTTGATTTTATACGTTTGAATGAGCGTCAAGGCTTCAAATAATTCGTCGAGTGTTCCGAAACCTCCAGGCATCACCACAAACCCTTGGGCATACTTTACGAACATTACTTTTCGAACGAAAAAATAGTCAAAATCAATGTTTTTATCCTCATCGATGTAGGCATTTGGATGCTGCTCGAATGGAAGCTTAATATTCAGTCCAACCGAAATGCCTTTGCTCTCCTTAGCCCCTTTATTGGCCGCCTCCATGATACCAGGTCCACCACCTGTTATAATACCAAATCCTTCATCCGAGAGACGTTTAGAAATTTCACATCCAAGAAGGTAATAGGGATGATGAGCAGGAGTTCGAGCAGATCCAAAAATACTTACACAAGGACCGATCTTTGCCATGCGCTCATATCCTTCGACAAATTCGCCCATGATTTTAAAGATTGCCCAAGAATCATTGGTCTTAATTTGATTCCAAATTTTTTCTTCGTGCCTTGACATATTTTCTGTTCGCTTAATATAGGAGCAAATTAAGTGATTTCAACCTTCAGGAAAGGGGCTGTGATACTTTTTTTAGACTGTGCAACCTCCTCTGGAGTGCCGATTGCCACAATCTGACCTCCTGATTTACCTCCCTCAGGACCTACATCAATGATGTAGTCCGCCATCTTTATAACATCGAGATGGTGCTCAATAATTAGAACGGTATTCCCTTTGTTTACTAGTCGCTGAATAACATCCATAAGTATATGTACATCCTTAAAATGAAGACCGGTAGTTGGTTCATCTAAGATATAAAAGGTCTTTCCTGTATCTCTTTTTGAAAGTTCAGTAGCAAGCTTTACTCGTTGCGCCTCGCCTCCAGACAAGGTAGTCGATGCCTGACCAAGGGCCACATAACCCATACCAACATCGGTAAGTGTTTTTAAAATACGGTGAATTTTGGGAATTGACTCAAAGAACTGTGATGCTTCTTCTATAGTCATCTCGAGCACATCAGAGATACTTTTGCCTTTATAACGCACTTCTAAGGTTTCGCGATTAAATCGGCGGCCTTGACAATCTTCACAGGGAACGTGAACATCAGGGAGAAAATTCATTTCAATAACCTTTAGGCCAGCTCCCTGGCAGGTTTCACACCTTCCGCCTTGGACGTTGAAACTAAAGCGTCCCGGTTTGTATCCTCGTATCACTGCTTCGGTAGTTTTTGCGAAAAGCGACCGAATCTCATTAAAAACTCCGGTGTACGTAGCCGGGTTAGATCTAGGCGTTCTACCGATGGGCGATTGATTCACATCGATAACTTTATCGCACAACTCTAAGCCCGTTATCGAATCGTAGGATAAAGGCTCTTGCACTCCATTGAAATAGTGTGCATTCATGATTGGATAAAGTGTGTGATTTACCAATGTTGATTTTCCGCTGCCAGAAACGCCGGTAACTACTGTTAGAACACCCAAGGGAATGGATACCGAAACGTTTTTTAAATTGTGACCACGACACCCATTTAGGGTAATAAATGTATTTGACGTTCTTCTAGCGGAAGGAACCGGAATGGTTCGCATACCTTTTACATATTCAGAAGTTAGTGTTGATGACTGAAGCATTTGTTTAGGTGTCCCTTCGAAAATGATTTTACCTCCATGTTTTCCGGCAGCAGGACCAATATCAATAACCCAATCAGCTTCTAGTATCATGTCCTTGTCATGCTCAACTACCAAAACAGAATTACCAAGATCTCGGAGATTTGTGAGCGCTTTAATAAGTTTAGCGTTGTCACGTTGATGAAGCCCAATACTGGGTTCATCTAGGATATACAATACCCCAACAAGTTGTGAGCCAATCTGTGTCGCGAGCCTGATGCGTTGAGCTTCACCACCTGATAAGGTTTTTGATCCTCGGTTGAGGGTTAAATAATCAAGTCCAACATCCAGCAGAAATTGTATTCTACTGCGAATCTCTTTCAGTAAATCTTCGGCTATTAAACGGTTGTTCGAACTTAATTGTTCTTCAATACGCTCAAAAAACGCACTGAGCTCGGCTAAGTCCAGTTCTACCAGTTCCGAAAGGGTCTTATTGGCAATTTTAAAAAATGAAGCTTCGGGCCGAAGTCGAGAACCATGGCACTGATCGCATTGTCGCTCTTCGAGGTATTGCTCTGCCCATCGTCGGATTGAAACAGAATTAGATTCTTCGTATTGATGAAGGATAAATGCACCAATCCCTTCGTAATCAATTTGATAGCTTCTAGTAACACCAAGAGTTTTTGATGGAATTTCAACACGTTCTTTAATTCCATCTATAAGTGCGTTCCTGGCGAGCTCACTTAAGGCTCCAACACGAGTATCTAGATTAAAATCGTATAACAATCCGATCTGCTCAATTTGACCGAATATCCAATTCTTTTTGTAAGGTCCTAAAGGAGCAATCCCTCCCTTTTTAATACTCAAATTTGGATCGGGGAATAACTGATTCAAGGCGAGCTGCGAAACCGTTCCAAGTCCTTTACACTTGGGGCACATTCCTTTGGGAGAGTTGAAAGAAAAGGTGTTTGGCTCGGGTGTATCGATAGATATTCCAGATTCGGGACACATTAAACTAGCACTGAAATAGTCAATTTTACCCGTTTCTTTACAGTGTACCATGACGACATCGTTGCCTTTGTTTAAAGCAAGGTTGAGGCTTTGCCGTAGACGGTTCCGATCGACTTTACCTATCTCAATCGGAAGTCTATCAATTACTAATTCGATATCGTGAGTTTTATAACGATCAAGTTTCATTCCTGAACTTAACTCAACGATCACTCCATCGATACGAGCCCTGAGAAACCCCTGCTTTAATAAACCTTCAAAAAGTTCTCTGTAATGCCCTTTCCGAGCACGAACCAGCGGAGCCAAAATTGTAATCGATTTTTGATTGAAGCGCTCGATAATCAATTCGAAAATTTGATCTACGCTATACCGAACCATTGGAAGCCCGGTTACAGGAGAGTGAGCCGTAGATGCCCGAGCATACAACAATCGCAAGAAGTCATAAATTTCAGTGATTGTTCCCACAGTAGATCGGGGAGAGCGTGAAGTTGTTTTTTGTTCAATAGCAATTACCGGAGACAACCCATCGATTTTATCCACCTCTGGTCGCTCTAATCCGCCTAAAAACTGTCTGGCGTAAGCTGAAAAGGTTTCTAGGTATCTTCTTTGACCTTCGGCATATATCGTGTCAAAAGCTAATGACGATTTACCGCTTCCAGAGAGTCCGGTGAGCACTACTAGCTGCTCTCTTGGAATGGATAGCGATATATTTTTTAGATTGTGAGTGCGTGCATTGCTGATGGCAATCACCTCAGTGGGCTCTTTCATAACGGCGATAAAATTAATTCATTTAATCTTGGATTTATTCCTAATTTTGTCGGAATAAATCCTTAAACTTGTGCAATGAAAGATATTCTATCAAAGTTTGCTTTACTTAGAAAACAGCTAGGGTATACACAAGCAGAGTTTGGCAACTACTTAGGAATTAAGGGTTCCACTGCTGATATAGAGCGTGGTAAAACCAAAATTCCCGGTTTTGTAGTAGCTAAGCTATATGAAGATTTTAAGATTAACCCTTCGTGGTTGTTTGGTACGCACCCACAAATGCGTCTTGAGGGTATACAAACTAAAATGGAAGTATTACCTAAAGTCATCTCGATAAATTCTCAGCAAAATGAAAACATGCTTTTAGTAAATCAGAGAGCTGCTGCTGGATACCCCCAAAATATCACTGACCCTTCATGGTACCAATCCTTACCTGCGTTTGATTTACCTCTTAAAGAATTCCGAAATGCAACCTATCGAGGATTTCAGGTAGATGGAGATTCAATGACTCCGGCTTTACAGCCTGGCGATTGGGTAATTGCTAAAGCAATCACAACCCTTGAAGAAATTAAGCCATCGAAAATGTACGTTGTGGTGCTCGACGATAGTGTTTTAGTAAAAAAGATTGTGCTTCCAGAACGGTCAAACGATCTGATACTTGAATCGATTAATTCTTCCTATACGTCATATCGAATAAAGCCTTTTCGAATCCAAGAAATTTGGGAGGTTAGTAGCAAACTTACGTTTCATCTCGAATCCGATAACAACCAGCGCCTTATGCAGGAGCTGAAAACCTCCATGGAGCTGTTAAAACAACGTTTAGAAGCGAAAAACTAAAATCCTGAAGCCGAGTCGTCTCCTCTTGAATCAGCTCCGGTTTCTAATTTTCCGTTTTGATCAATTTTGATTGCGTTAACCTTTCCAATTATTCGATTCGTTTTTTCTGAAATCGTATAACCTATAGAGCGCAAAGAATCTACCATAGATCGTTCAAAAACTGACGGTTCAAGGACAAGTACGTTAGGTAAACCTTGATGGTGAAAGCGGGGGGCATTTACAGCTTCTTGCATTTTTTCGTTATAGAGCGCAGTTCGAAGAATAATCTGTGCCACGGCTGTAATAATAGTAGACCCGCCTGGAGTACCAACCACCAAAAATAGCATTCCATCTTTTTCTACTATAGTCGGAGTCATGCTGCTCAACATTCGTTTACCGGGAGCAATAGCATTAGCATCGGATCCAATTAGACCAAACATATTTGGAACCCCTGGTTTTGAGCTAAAATCATCCATTTCGTTATTATAAAAGAAGCCTAACTCTTCATGAAATAATTTTGAACCGTATCCGCCATTTAAGGTCGTAGTAACCGAAACAGCATTCCCATCTTGGTCAACAATTGAATAGTGTGTTGTTTCATCGGATTCTGACCATCTACCCGGTTTTATAACCTCAATAGGTGTTACCGTGTCTTTCATAAAGTTGCTAATCCGTTCTGCGAGATAATCTTTGTCGGTAAGATTTGTAACCGGGATGTCAACAAAATCAGGATCTCCCAAATAGTAGTTTCGATCTGCATAAGCTCTTCGAAAAACCTCTGAAAGCTTGTGAATATAAGAAGCTGAATTAGGTATTTGCTCCTTAAGATTAAACGATTCAAGCATGCCAAAGATTTGCTGTAGCGTAATACCGCCGCTACTTGGAGGCCCCATACTTATAATTCTGAACCCCTCAAAATCAAAATCTACAGGATCACGCCAAACCGCCTGGTAATTTGAAAAATCTGTTACTGAATGATCCCCTCCATTACTTCTTAAAAAGTTGATCATTTTTTCTGTGATTTCGCCCTTATAAAAGGCATCTTCACCCTTTTTAGAAATGATTTCTAGGGTATTAGCTAATGCAGTATTCACTAAAGTATCACCTACCTTACGGTTATGAAAGAGTTTGAGAGTTCTACCGTTAACTGCGGTGAATAAACTATCGTAATAGTTAAAAGACTGCTGCTGTCGCTCTGTTATGATAAAACCTTTCTGTGCTAGTTCAATCGCTGGTTTAAAAAGGGTTTCAATGGGCAACGATCCGAACTTTCGGTGTACCTCGAAAAGCCCAGCTATAGTACCCGGTATTCCAACAGCCGTAGCGCCAAGGGTACTTTTTCCTGCTAGAACCTCACCATTTTCATTTAAATAATAATTTTCATCTGCAGCGAGGGGTGCTTTCTCACGATAATCAAGACTTCCGACAGTCCCGTCTTCCATGCGATAAACCATAAAACCACCTCCTGAAATATTACCAGCAAAGGGATAAGAAACCGCCAATGCTAATTCAGTAGCAATCATCGCATCAAACGCATTGCCGCCTTGTTTAAGGATAGAAATTCCAATGTCAGAAGCCTCTTTTCGAGCACTAACTACTGCAGCGTTTGAAAATGTTTGGGCAGGATTCGGGCTACAAGAAGCAAGTGTAAGGATAAAGCCGACTGCAATAAAAATGGTTTTCATTGGTTTTTATTTTGCAATGAAAGTTAAGAAGAATGTCTTTGATATCTTTGTCGCCACTAAAGCAAACCCAATAACATGACGCTGATTAAATCAATTTCCGGAATTCGAGGAACCATAGGTGGAGCAACTTCTGAAAACCTAACTCCAGTTGATATTGTAAAATTTGCAACAGCATACTCTCATTTAGTTATAGAATCTACAACAAGTACAAGACCTAAAGTGGTAGTTGGAAGAGACGCCCGAATTTCTGGTCCTATGGTACAAGCACTTTTTCAACAAACCTTGATCGCTTGTGGTATCGATGTAGTTGATCTAGGCCTTTCAACTACGCCAACCGTTGAATTTGCAACCGTAAATGAGCGTGCAGATGGGGGAGTAGTAATTACTGCATCTCACAACCCAGGAGAGTGGAATGCACTAAAACTTCTGGATCGAAATGGTGAATTTCTAAATGCTGCAGTTGGTGAGCGACTTTTGAAGTTGTCGGAAGCCCCAAATGCTTCTTTCGCATCAGTTGATAATTTGGGAAAGCATACACTAGTTGATGATTATATCGAAAGACATATTGATAAAATAGTGTCTTTAGAATTAATCGATCCTGACAAAATAGCCAAAATGAATCTTAAGGTAGTTATTGACGCAGTCAATTCTACGGGAGGTATAGCCGTTCCACTCTTATTAGATCGGCTTGGGGTATCCTACACAGCTATACACTGTACTCCTAATGGCGTATTTCCGCACAACCCAGAACCCTTAGAGGCTCACTTAACCGATCTTATGAACGAGGTGGTTACTCAAAAGGCTGATTTTGGAATTACGGTTGATCCGGATGTAGATCGTCTTGCAATTATCGACCAAAATGGCGCAATGTTCGGCGAAGAGTACACCCTTGTCGCTTGTGCGGACTATGTACTTTCGAGGACACCAGGGAATACCGTTTCTAATTTATCCTCGACCAGAGCATTAAGTGAGGTTACTGCACATCATGGTGGAACGTATCAGGCTGCTGCTGTTGGCGAAGTTAACGTGGTTCAAAAAATGAAGGAAATAGGCGCTGTAATTGGTGGCGAGGGTAACGGTGGGATTATCTATCCAGAAAATCACTACGGAAGAGATGCGCTCGTGGGTATTGCCCTATTTCTT
>CAZUBV010000007.1:0-22988 GCA_964618875.1 uncultured Flavobacteriaceae bacterium | reverse complement strand
GCCATCTCTAAATGTGACAAAATCTCTATTGCGATGGCGACTTACCGTTGCATTTGCAGTTAAGGTGAGTGAGTTCGTAATCAACCATCGCATATCAGCTTCTATACCCGCTCTATAACTCGAACCAACATTCTCACGAATCGGAAAATTAAATGCATCCAGCGCTCCTGTTAACACAAGCTGATCCTTGTAATTCATATAAAATCCGCCAAGGGCTAGCTGCCATTTTTGACGATTCATTCGATAACCAAATTCAAAGTCGTCTAACCGTTCTGCTCTTGGGTTACCATTTTCGAAATCGACCCGGGCAGGCTCTCTATGAGCCCTAGCAACTGAGGCATACAATTGATCTCGATCAAAACGGTAGTTAAATCCAAATTTTGGATTAAAAAAATGAAACGACTGATCCACATCAATACTAGCTCCTTCTGCGAAAAGTGTTCCACTAGCCTGATAGCTTATATTACGACTTTGCAGATCTGCATAGACAGAAAGAGCTTCCGATAGATTTCGTTGATACTTGAAAAATGTATTCCACTCAGACTTATCGGTATCGTTTCTATAAAACTCATAAGGAAGTCTACTTAAAACATCCGTATCTGCGGCGATCATTCTTCCGTATTGATCCCCTAAATACCTGTTAACACTAAGACCCCACTGCCAATTATAATTTTTGGTACGTTTCTCTAGAGAAGTCAGTAGTCCAAAAAATTCCGAATCTAAATGTGCTCTTGAGGCATAGTCCGCACCATCCCCAAGAAGATCGATTGCTCTAAAGAATACGAAGGGATTGTCAAAGTCTTGAATTTGCTCGTAATACCCCTTACCATTTGTGTAGTGCAAGCTAGAAGATAACGTCAGGTTACTACCGAGTTCGCGCTGATAATGCAGTTGAATATGATCCTGTTGATAATTATCAGTCTGGTTTGGATAAATACGCTCCTCACCCATAGAATCAAAATAAACCCCGTCATAATTGGTAGTACGATCTGCAGCTAATCCAGCGCGATCTAATCCAAAAAATGAAAGGCCTGTGGTTTCAGTACCACCAAAGACAAGCAAATTGAGCGTTCCCTTTTGATCGCGGTCTTGCCAGAGTGCATTTAAGAAATACGATTTAAGATCTGAAGTAGCGCGATCGACATAGCCGTCAGATTCAATAGCCGAGAGTCGGCCTTCGAGAGCGAAACCATCACGAAGACCCGTCCCAAACTGTAGCGTAGTTTTTTGGGTTCCGAAACTTCCGAGTGATCCACTGTAACGCGCAAACGAATCAGCACTTGGCGCTAAAGTCGCCAAACTTAGACTTGCCCCAAAGGCTGCAGCCCCATAAGTAGAACTTCCCACACCACGTTGGATTTGGATAGAACCTAAAGAAGAGGCAAAATCTTGCAGATTGACAAAAAAGGTGGTTTGGCTATCCGCATCATTATAAGGCACCCCGTTAATAGTCACATTTATTCTTGAATTATCAATCCCTCGGATTCGATAGTCCGTGTAGCCCACCCCTGTACCATCATAAGTAGTTGCAACTACCGATGGGGTAAAATTCATTAACACCGGAAGATCCTGCCCTAGATTGAGTCTCTCGATGTCCTTTTTAGAAATTTCAGTAAAGGCCATTGGGACACTATCGGTAACCCGAACGGCAGATACTACGATTTCTTTTAATACAACTTCGCTGCTTTTTTCTTGCGCCCAGAGGGCAGAGGTTGTTGCCGCAGTAGCAGCAAGACAAACCAAAGTACGTGTTATTCGCATCATAATAAATTATGTTTACGAATAGAAGGGGTACTATTCTTGGTTAAAAAATATTGGTTAAACGTTCCTTGGCAGCATTACCTGCCCAGGTTCAATGGGTATAATCTCAGCCTGCAGTTTGCAAGCACCCCTTAGAGACTGATGCAAAGATACAACAGCAACGCAAATATTTCTACTGATGTGTCGCTCTCAGCAGGTCATTTATGGTTTTGACCGGATTAAACGTAATCGGCGGAATCTCCACAAAGATCGTGTTCCAATAGGCCATGGCACCATTCCACAGTCCTGGCAGTTCTAGACCAAAGATTGGCCTTCCTTCAAAAGTCTTATGTGCGATAAATCCTTGTTTGTGATCTACAAAGTCGGTCAAAGCATACTGCCCCCCAGTATAGTCAGTAAGTGCACACACTAAATCGACTGGATTAAAGTGAGAAGCATTATGTAAATGGCTTAATTGCTCTGGGTCATTTTTGTCAAACTGAGCAGCTTCGACAATCTGAAGACGTACGCCATCACTGCCGTGAACCCAAAAAGGGCCTCCGCCGGGCTCACCCTCATTTTTCACCATTCCACATACCCGAAGAGGTCTGAACAATGCGTCTTTTAAGGCAAAGATGAGATCACTGTGCTCTAATCCCTCGAATGAATACCCAAAATGAGTCTTCAAAAAGTTGATAACCTCCTGAAGATTTAAGTTGTCGACTGACTCGCAAATCTCTTTTTGATAGTTGTGAATTTGACGCTGAATACCTATCGCCATACCGCCTAGCACTTTTTTATAATGATCGTGAGTAGGCCTGTTATTCGGGACACTTACATTGTCGATATTTTTAATGAACACAAAGTCAGACGATTGCTCACCCAGATTTTCAATTAGGGCTCCATGTCCGGCAGGTCTAAAAAGCAGTTCGCCCTTTAACGTGCGCACAAAACTAAAATCCTCGTATAGTGCAATCGTGTCTGTAGCTGTTTTTTGAAACGAGTAAGAGACCTCAACGGCACTAGGTAGTGCGGTAAGGAGTCGATTCACAGTCTGGGTTACCGAATCCAAATGGGCCTCTGAAAGGGTAAAGTGTATTGCCGAATTAGCGTACTGTATTGCCTCATCAAGTTGAGTATACAATGGCATTCGCTCAAGGTCTGTACCCTTAAAAAAAGGTAAGAGTGCTTTTGGCTTTGAGGCAAAATTAAAGGGGTGCTCAAAGAGTAATTTTCGAACAAGCGATATTTTTTCTTCCGCGGACAGCTCATTAGCCTTAACGCCCGAAAGGGCTTCGCTAGCAAACGGAAATTTATCAAACTGATCAAAAAATTGTCTGATTTCGGGGTCTTCTTCAGGCAGGGCACTACTTTCGGAGTGCTGCTCTAAAAACTGGAACAAACTCTGAAACATCCGTGTGGCTGCACCAGAGGCAGGAACGAATTTAGAAATACGAAAGCTAGCAGCCTCTTTTTCGAAGGTTTCAACAAAAAAATGTTCTTCTGCCTGGCTTAGCATTCGAATGCCATCACCTAAGCGTGCCGGCCTATCAATAGCTAAAAAAGGAATGCCTTTTTGAATTTGAACGATTTGGCGTTCGAGTCTTTCTGTTGAAATTCCGAGCCTATCTAATTGTTCGAGATCAGTTTGAGTGAGCTGCATAGCAATCATAGAAGACGCCCTATTGCTTGTACAGCGGCCTCTAATCGGGTTGTTTGGGTTCCTGTCAAAGGTATAAAATTGCGGTTATTCTGGAGTAGTGCAGCCTTGAAGAACTCATACATTGACTCACGCTCTAAGGGTTTATCTCTGAGATCATCTGCTACCCAAGGCACGTCAATACCGGTTAACAGGTAAAGATCATACTGCTGCAACTTTACTGCCCGGCTCAAGCGCTCATCAACCCAGCCGTTATAATATACTTCTGAGTATACAAGGGTTTCTAACAAATCCGTATCGCAGATAATAAGGCCCTTTCCTTTATTTTCTGCCTCAATTATTGCTTGGTTCTCGAGTCTAATCTGTCCAATAGCGATAGGAACAAGGTCTTCCGGTGCGCATACCTCTCGGGTCAAATCCCATTTGTTTTGAAGATACTCACGGGCATACTCGGGCACCCAAGGCACATCATAAAATCGAGATAGCTCCTTAGCAAGGGTAGTTTTTCCGGTAGATTCAGGACCGAATAATACGATGCGCTTTACCGAACTTTTTCGCTGTCTATCAATTTCTTCCATGAGTAATAGCCTAAAATTGCCAAAACAGTGAATATCAAATATTGTAACGAGAGCATGCCCCAGCCGCGATATGCATATAGCGGAATAGTGATCAAATCAGCTACAATCCAAAGGGTCCAATTCTCAAGTTTTTTTCGAGCCATGAGCCACATTGCGCAAAAGAAGATTCCAGAAGTAAAAACATCGATAACATTAGAAGCATCCATATTTGTCTTGGTCAAACGATAAACGGAGTAGGTTACCGCCATGGTAAGCAGTCCGATAACAAAAGCCCAGCGCTTCTCGTTAGGACTCATTCGACTTACAATTCGTAGCTGTGCTCCTTGTTTTTTGCGTGACCATTCCCACCATCCGTATACACTCATTAGGGAATAATACGCGTTCATCATCATATCCCCTAATAATCGGTCAATATAAAATAAGTACATCGTTAAGGTGGTTCCTATGATACCAACCGGATACACCCAAATATGCGCCTTCTTGGCAAGCCATACACTCCAAACCCCAAATACAAAGGCCAAGAACTCGATACTAATTAAGAATGCACTCCTACCCTCATAGGCTCCGATGAAAAAATCAAGCATACCTATCTCAGTGATTTAGTTTGATACCCATAAACTAGCGTATGCCGGTCAAAAGTTTCGAAGGTAAAATGAAACCGCCGATCCCCTACCCGCGCGCTACTATGATGCGACTCTAGAACAAAATCATCGACTAAAATGTCATTTTTAAATGAAAGTCCGCGCTGATCGACTATTTTATAAATTGCCTCTTTTGCTCCCCAAAGTGCCGTGAGCTTTTCGAGATGCTGTTGCTTGGAATGTACATTACTCAGCGCGCCCTCTCCAGAGAACCTAGAAGCTATGCGAAAAATCTGCTCTCTGTGTCGCTCAATATCGACACCAACCTCTACATTGAAACCAAGAGCAATAGCGGCATAGGCGGTGGTGTGAGAAATAGACACGGCTGGACCATCTTTCAAAAATGGCTTTCCAGATTCAGAATAAAACAATTGCTCATCTGATATTCCGTAACTCCACAATAACTGGCGGACGGCAAGAAAACTTTTACGCTGGCCCTCAGACTTCAATCTACTCAATCGCTCTATTGAAATTTCAGAAAGAGTTAATCCATTACGAAGTTCTTGTTCAGTCTCTGAAATGCGCCATACAGCTACTTTATACTCTTGAATACTCTTGCTGCTCAGGCTTTTAAATAAGGGCACTTTCTGAAAATTGATGGTATCTTTGCAGCTATAAAAATACGCTTTTAATTATGGCAACATCAGTATACACCCCTTTCAAAGTCAAAGACCTAAGTCTAGCCGATTGGGGACGCAAAGAAATCGAACTTGCAGAGGCAGAGATGCCCGGCCTTATGGCTCTTCGCGAAGAATACGGCGAATCACAACCGCTCAAAGGTGCTCGTATTGCGGGCTGTCTGCACATGACGATTCAAACTGCCGTACTGATTGAAACCCTTGTGGCCTTGGGCGCAGAAGTAACCTGGAGCTCTTGTAATATCTTCTCTACTCAAGATCACGCAGCAGCAGCTATTGCCGCAGCGGGTATTTCGGTTTATGCCTGGAAAGGGATGAACGAAGAAGAGTTCAATTGGTGTATCGAACAGACTCTTTTCTTTGGAGAAGAGCGCAAGCCACTCAATATGATTCTTGACGATGGTGGAGATCTCACTAATATGGTACTTGATCAGTTTCCTGAGCTCGTAGCCGAGATCCGAGGTCTATCTGAAGAAACCACCACAGGTGTGCACCGCCTCTATGAGCGTGTGGCTAACGGAACCCTTCCGATGCCGGCTATTAACGTGAACGACTCGGTTACCAAATCGAAGTTTGACAACAAATACGGATGTAAAGAAAGTGCCGTTGATGCCGTTCGCAGAGCTACCGATATTATGCTTGCCGGTAAGCGCGTGGTCGTTTGCGGATACGGAGACGTAGGTAAAGGAACGGCCGCTTCCTTCAGAGGCGCCGGGTCGATTGTAACGGTAACCGAGATTGATCCGATCTGTGCCCTTCAAGCCTGTATGGACGGATACGAAGTAAAACGCCTAGAAAGCGTTGTTGCTACCGCTGATATTGTAATTACCACCACCGGTAACAAAGACATTGTACGCTCAGAGCACTTCGAGGCGATGAAAGATAAAACCATCGTTTGTAATATCGGACACTTCGATAACGAAATCGATATGGCCTGGTTAAACGGCAATCACGGAAGCTCTAAAGTTGAGATCAAACCTCAAGTAGACAAATACACCATTGACGGTAAAGACATTATCATCTTAGCCGAGGGTCGTCTTGTAAACCTCGGATGCGCTACCGGGCATCCAAGCTTTGTAATGAGTAATTCATTCACCAACCAGACCCTCGCACAAATCGAGCTATGGAAGAATCACCAGAATTACGAGAACAAGGTGTACATGCTTCCGAAGCACTTAGATGAGAAAGTAGCCGCCCTTCACCTTGCAAAACTAGGTGCAGAGCTTACCGAACTAAAACAAGATCAGGCAGCCTATATTGGAGTTACCGTTAAAGGACCCTTCAAGCCTGAGTATTATAGATATTAGTGACTGACTACGCTCAATTATACGCTCAATTAGAACAGCTCAACGCTTTAATCGATAAGCATTTACAACACTCTAGAACAGTATCTAAAGTGTCGGTTGGCTGGCATATCGCCCATTCCTATTTGGTGATCATTAAAAGTTGCGAGAGCTTCTTACAAAACCCTGAAAAACCAAAAGGAATCAATAAATGGTGGTTTAAGCAATTGCTATTTTTCTTCTTAAAAAGAATACCGAGAAATAAGGTCAAGGCACCAAAAATGGTGATGCCAGAGGCTGCCCATGTTGAACCAGAACAATTAAGATCTTATTACTGCGAGGCGAAGTCGCTCATAAATCGTGTGTCTAAGCGAAACTCAGGTTATATATCGCACCCTTTTTTAGGGCCCATAAAATCAGATAAGTTTCCACTCTTTTTGTGTATTCACACAGGTCACCATCTGCAAATCATCAACGAGATTTTACAATAAAAAAGGGCACCGCAATGCGGTGCCCTTTTTTAAATCGAGTGAGGTCTAAAACTATGCCTCAGGAAATGGATCTACAGATACGTAAGACTTTCCTTCTGATTTCTTTTCAAAACGAACAACACCATCAATCTTAGCATGAAGGGTGTGATCTTTTGAAGCGTACACATTTTCTCCTGGGTTGTGTTTAGTACCTCTTTGACGAACGATAATGTTACCTGCAATTGCAGCTTGACCACCATAAATCTTAACACCTAAGCGTTTCGATTCTGATTCTCTACCGTTTTTAGAACTACCTACTCCTTTTTTGTGTGCCATGGTATTATCTTTTTATTTGATTATGCGTTTGTTAATGCTTCGATTAGCTCTGCTTTCTTCATTGAAGAAAATCCAGAGATGCCTTTTTCTTTAGCAACCTCTCTTAATTCAGCAACAGTCATTGCACCGAAACTAGCAGTGTCTGCAGCAGGAGCTTTTTCAGCAACCGCCTTAGCTACTTCTTTCTTTGGTGCAGCAGCTTTCTTAGCGCCGCTTGCCAAAATGTTTTCAACACTCACTTCGGTGAGATATTGACGGTGACCATTTTGCTTTTGATACCCTTTTCTTCTTTTCTTTTTAAAGACGATTACTTTATCGCCTTTAAGGTGCTGAAGCACTTTCACTTCAACAGCAGCACCTTCTACGACCGGGGCGCCAATGGTAACGGCACCGTTATCTTCGATAAGAAGAACGCGATCAAAAGAAAGTTTAGCTCCTTCTTCTGCATCTAAACGGTGTACGAAAACCTTCTGGTCTTTAGCAACTTTAAATTGCTGCCCTGCCATCTCTACAATTGCGTACATAATTCTGTTTTTTAAATTTTCGCCAATAAGCGGCTGCAAATATAGGGTAAAATCATTTGTAACCAACACTTTAGTATATCGTTTTTTCAACGCTTATCTTTGGGGATATTTAAAAATATGTTAGGGTTGTAATAAATCCTTTACCTAACGAATCTTATTGGCTATTAACCTAAAATTCTATTTCAATGAAGTCATTATTCGCCTTCACTGCACTGCTTAGCTTGAGTATTTCGAGCCTCTGGGCACAGCAGGTAAACTATGAGGAATATACCCTCGACAATGGTTTACACGTAATTCTGCACCAAGACAATACCGCCCCTGTTGTGGTTACATCCGTTATGTATCATGTAGGGTCTAAAGATGAAAATCCTGAAAAAACCGGATTTGCTCACTTTTTCGAACACCTGCTATTTGAGGGAACAGAAAATATTGAGCGTGGTGAATTTTTCAAAATTGTAACCGCAAATGGAGGTTCGAACAATGCGAATACAACCCAAGATCGCACCTATTATTACGAGCTGTTCCCATCGAATCAACTAGCCCTTGGTTTGTGGTTAGAGTCAGAGCGGATGCTTCATCCGGTAATCAATCAAATTGGGGTTGACACTCAGAAAGAGGTGGTTCAAGAAGAGCGTAGACTTCGAGTGGATAACGCACCTTACGGAAGACTCATCGAAAACATGTTTAAAAACATGTTTACCAATCACCCTTACCGCTGGTCAGTAATTGGTTCTCTTGAGCACTTGGCAAGTGCGTCTTTAGAAGACTTTCAAGACTTCAACAAGATCTATTATGTTCCTAACAACGCTACCCTAGTAGTTGCTGGAGACTTTGCCAGCGAAGAGGCGAAAAAGCTTATTGAAGATTATTTTGCTCCGATTCCAAGAGGAGCCGAAGTGGTAAAGAATACCTATACCGAAGATCCTATTGAAGGTCCGATCTATGCAAGTTTCGAAGATCCTAACATCCAGATTCCACTGGTATTATTAGGATATAGAACCCCAGGGCAAGCAGATCGCGACGCATATGTGCTGAACATGATCTCTTCGTACCTAAGTTCAGGTGAGAGCTCTATTCTTCAAAAAAAGCTCGTAGACCAAAAGCGGATGGCTCTTCAAATATTTGCATTTAACTATAGCCTCGAAGATTATGGAGCCTATCTCCTCGGAGGCCTTCCGCTTGGCGACAACACGATGGATGATATCATTGCAGAAGTAGACGTTGAAATTGCAAAACTTCAAAAAGAATTAATCTCTGAGAAGGACTACCAAAAACTGCAAAACCAATTTGAGAGTTCATTCGTAAACGCAAACAGTTCAGTTGAAGGTATTGCAGATAACCTGGCAAGCTACCATCGACTTTATGGTAACACCAACCTGATTAATACAGAAATCGAAATTTACCGCAGCATTACTCGTGAAGAAATTCGCGAAGTAGCAAACAAGTATTTGCAAACTAATCAACGTGTTGAATTAAAGTACGTTCCTAAACAAGATTAACCATGATGACATTTTCAAATTCATACAAAAATCTAGTTAAGAAAAGCAGTCTACTCGCAGCGCTACTTTTCGGTAGTGTAAGCCTAGTAAGTGCTCAAATTGATAGATCGGTGCAACCAGAGCCAAAAGGTGCTCCGGTTATTCAACTCGAAAACCCTCAAACTTTTGAGCTTAAAAACGGGCTTAAAGTATTGGTAGTAGAAAACCACAAACTCCCTAGAGTGAGTATTCAGTTACTTTTAGATAATCCACCGATTGTCGAGGGCGATAAAGCTGGTGTTTCGACATTATCAGGTAGCCTTCTAGGCAAAGGATCTCAAACTATTTCTAAAGACGACTTCAACGAAGAAGTAGATTTCTTAGGAGCAAGTATCGGATTTTCAGGTCAAAGCGCGTTCGCTTCAACTCTTTCTAGAAATTTTCCTAGAATCATTGAATTAATGGCCGATGCTGCACTCAATCCGAACTTCACCCAAGAAGAGTTTGAGAAGGAAAAGGAAAAATTCATCGAAGGACTAAAATCAGAAGAAAAAGATGTTTCAGCCGTTGCGCGACGAGTAGAATCTGCTCTTGCCTATGGCACCTCGCACCCTTATGGAGAATTTGCAAGCATTGAAAGTATTGAAAAAGTGACCTTAGAAGATGCTAAGGCATTTTACACTGACTTTTTTGTACCCAAAAATGCTTACCTAGTCTTAATTGGAGATATCGATTTAAAATCAGCAAAAAAACTGGTTAAGTCTCATTTCGGAAAATGGAAATCAGCACCACTAAAAGAAACCCCCTTTACCGATCCTGCGAATCCCGTAGCGACCGAAATCAACTTTATTGATATGCCTAATGCGGTTCAATCTGAAATTATTGTTCAGAACCTAGTTGATTTAAAAATGGGCGATAAAGACTACATTCCCGCTCTTATTGCCAATCAAATTTTGGGTGGCGGGGCCGAAGGTCGTCTATTCTTAAACTTAAGAGAGGATAAAGGATATACTTACGGGTCGTATTCAAGTATCGGAAATAACAAAAACACAAAGGCACGATTCAGAGCTAGTGCTCAAGTACGAAATGCCGTTACCGATTCTGCAGTAGTTGAGATCTTAAGCGAGATCAAAAAAATTAGAAGCGAACTGGTAAGTGCAGAGGATCTAAAAAATGCAAAAGAAAAATATAAAGGAAGCTTTGTTCGTTCTCTAGAGCGTCCGCAAACTATCGCGAATTTTGCGTTAAATATTAAGACTCAAAATCTCCCCGAAGACTTCTACGAAAAATACCTCAGCAGAATTGATGCAGTTACCCCTGAAGAGGTTCTCGCTGCTGCCAACAAATACTTCGCAGCCGATCAGCTTCGTGTTGTTGTAGTCGGAAAAGGAGTTGAAGTTGCAAACACTCTCGAAAGCATTTCATTTGACGGGTCTGCGATAAAAGTGTCTTATTTCGACAAATTTGCTAACTCAATTGAAAAACCGGTGTTTAGCAAGCCGCTTCCAGCCGGTCTAAATGCACAAAATGTACTCGAAACCTACATTGAAAAAGTAGGAGGGGTATCAGCAATAAAAGCAGTTAAAGGTTATGAAATACTCGCTACCGCAAGCGTACAAGGAATGACCTTAGAGCTAGCAACAACACTTTCTGGATCTACTTACAATCAGGAAATGCGCATGATGGGTAATGTAATGCAACGCTCGGTAGTTTCTGCATCAGAGGCTTATCAAGAAATGCAGGGACAAAAAATACCTATGAGTGAAGAGGATCGTCAAAAGATGATGAGCGAAACTCCGATAGTTGCCGAAATTTCCTGGTTAGAAAATCCTGAAGTAAAACTTACTGGAATTGAAGAAATCGACGGCAAAGACGCCTATGTAGTGCAGCTCTCAAAAGAAAGAAGCCTTTATTTTGACACAGAAACCGGATTAAAAGTAGCCGAACTTGTCACCGTAGAGGCTGGCGGACAAACTATGACCCAGAAGGCTAATTTTTCTGATTACAAGGAGGTAAACGGAATTTTAATTCCTCACGTTGTCTCTAGAAATTTAGGGCCGCAAACGATCGACTTTACCATCTCTACTATTTCGATTAAGTAATGAAAAGCACCTTAAAAATTATTGTTATTGCCTTGTTCACCACGCTGATTTCATGCGGTGAAACCCCGAAAAAAGAGGAGGCCACAGCCAATCCGTATAGCATGCAAGCTGTAATGGCCGTTCATGATGAAATCATGCCTAAAATGGGGCAAATCGCAAAACTATCCGGTCAACTAAAACCGCTTGCTGATGCGAATCCAGAAGGTCCAGAAGCAGAGGTTGTAATGGCTCTGAAAGAAAGCCACGACGCCATGATGACTTGGATGAAAGAAATTGGTGAAACCTTTACCCATGAAGAAATCATGAAAGGGGCAAAACTCAGTGAACAAAAGAAAGAGGCACTAAAACTCGAGGCAGAAAAGGTCGCTGAGGTTAAAAGACTCATGCTCGAGAGTATTGCCAAGGCCGAAGCATTGCTTCAGTAATAAATACGTGACTTCTAATACATCTATAAGCTCCCTATTTTCGGATAGGGAGCTTTATTTTTAACTGTTTTATCCGTCGGTTATCAAGACTTTCGACAGTGATCGTGTAACCGTTAAACCGAATAATCTCCCCTCGTTTAGGAAACCCCTTGGTGATCTCTAAAACAAATCCTGCAAGGGTCTCTGACTCTCCCTTACGCTTTTCGAAATCTTCGTTATCGTCCAATTCAATGACGCGGTAAAAGTCTTTAAGCGATGTTTTTCCTTCGAAAACGTAGGTGTCGCTATCAATCCGAGAATACACCAGATCAATGTCATCGTATTCGTCACTGATATCACCGACTATTTCTTCGATTACATCTTCGAGCGTGATTACCCCAGAGGTTCCGCCGTACTCATCTACAACGATCGCTAAATGCGTTTTCTGATTTTGAAAGTCTGCTAATAAATCATCTAATTTCTTGTTCTCAGGAACAAAAAAAGGAGATCGAAGTAATGTATTCCAATCGATATCTGACTCTTCAAGATGTGGAAGTAGGTCTTTAATAAAGAGTACTCCAATAATCTTATCTATCGATTCGTGATAGACAGGAACTCTTGAATAGCCCTTCTGTGTTACCTTTTCTAAAACCTCAACAAAAGGAGTTGTAGACTCTAATGCAAAAATATCAATCCTAGGCCGCATTACTTGACGGGTGTCAGTATTCCCAAAAGTGACAATACCCTCAAGAAGCTTTTTCTCCTCAGAAGTGGTATCATCGGTTGAAGCGAGTTCTAGTGCCTGAGACAAATGGTCAACACTTATTTGTGCACGCGAACTACCTAATCGATCTTCTAACCAATGGCTCAGTGATTGCATCGGACGGCTAATGAGCGAAAAAATCCGATCTAAGACGGCAAGTGCGGGGGTCATTTTGAGAGAAACAGAAATCGGATTTCGGTTAGCGTAAATCTTAGGTAAAATTTCTCCGAATAGTAAAATAAGTACTGTTGCGATTCCAATGTCAAAAAGAGTCTGTAAACTGATTAACCCAAAAAGCGCATACGAAGTATCTGAAAACCAACTATCAGAGAGGTTCGTAAACAGCAGTACGATAGCAATATTTACAGCGTTGTTCGCAATGAGTATGGTAGCCAATAGTTTTTTCGGGGCAGAAAGTAACGCTAATGTTTTTAATCCCTTTTTAGTAGGTTCTTCTTTGAGTTGATTCAGTTCGGTGCTGGTTAGTCCAAACAGCGCTACCTCTGAACCAGAGATAAAAGCAGAGCAAATCAATAAGAATACAAGACCTAAAAGTGAGAGAATAAGCTCTATACTGGGAAGGGGGTCTGCATTCATAATTTAAAATGGAAGATCGTCTTCTGTATCAGGACTTGACGGAGCTGCAGGAGGAACTGGATTATGAGAAACACTTGGAGCAGCAGCTCCATTAGTTTCTCGTGGCGGACTCAAAAAGGTGAAATCTGTTGCATGAATTTCTGTGCTGTATCGCATTTGGCCACTTTCATCTTGCCACTGGCGGTTCTTTAATCGGCCTTCGACATAAATCTTGTCACCTTTTTTAAGGTATTTTTCGCAGACTTCAGCTCCCTTATTTCTGACCACAATATTGTGCCATTCTGTATTAGAAACTTTTTCTCCAGTTTGTTTATTGGTGTACGTTTCGTTGGTTGCAATCGGAAAACGGCCAATGCTATTGCCGCCTTCGAAATAATGCATCTTAACCTCATCGCCTAAATGCCCGATGAGCATAACCTTGTTTAGTGTTCCTGACATAATCAATAAAAGTACTAAATTTTGAATTGCTGAAGCAATCTTTCCATTAAGGCAGAAACGGGAAACTGCTGGACTGTAGTCCGTGGAGTTTGCAATGCTAGTATATGATCTACCTCGACTTTATAAGCCCACACCTCAAGGTGTTGATGCGACAATTTATGAATGATCGGATTATCGCTTAGGCACCGTATACGCGCCGATTGACCAACAAAATTCAGAATTTCTGAATCCTCTAATAGCCCAGGAGAATACGCTTCAATTGAAGGAAATTCATAAAGCCCCGCCCATATTCCGCCTTCAGGGCGCCTTCTCAGTTGAATGTTTTGCTGAGCATCTTCTATACAGAGGTAATGCAGATATCGCTTCGTAATTGTTGCTTTTTTTAGCTTAACCGGTAGTGTAGCCACCTGTGAAGTTCGACTTGCCTCGCAGCTGGAATTAAATACACATTGAGCACAATTCGGACGCTTCGGGGTGCAAACTGTAGCTCCAAATTCCATAATTGCTTGATTATAGCTATCCGGAGCTTTAGTATCAATAAGCGTATCGGCAAGGGCCTGAAAATACTTCTTTCCTTCTGTTGAATTAATAGGAATCGAAATACCAAATAGTCTAGAAAGTACCCGATATACATTTCCATCTACAACAGCTCGCACTTCTTTAAATGCAAAAGAAGCGATAGCCGCAGCCGTATACGGGCCAATACCTTTGAGTGTTATAAGTTCAGCGTATGTATTTGGGAAAACGCCACCATATTCATTTTGGATAAGCCTGGCAGTAGCATGCATATTTCGTGCTCTAGAATAGTATCCTAATCCCTGCCATAATTTAAGAACGGCCTCTTCGCTAGCGGCTGCTAGGTCACCTACTGTCGGAAACGCACTCACGAACCGCTGGTAATACGGAAGTCCTTGGACTACACGAGTTTGCTGTAAAATAACCTCTGAGAGCCAAATTTGATACGGATCTTTGGTATTTCGCCACGGAAGGCTTCTAGCATTGGTCGCATACCAATCTAGTAAAGGCACTGTGAAATGGGTAGTATCAGAAGTCATTTAAGATAGAAGCCTAAATTTTAGAGGCTTAAGGCTAAAAATGCATTTAATTCGTATATTTGCAAGCCTTAAAAAATATTAAAGATAATCAGCATATGACGAAAGCAGACATCGTAAGCAAAATCTCTGACAAATTAGGAATAGAGAAAGCGGATGTGCAAGCCACTGTAGAATCCTTTATGGACGAGGTGAAAGCATCTTTAGAGAGTGGAGATAATGTTTACTTAAGAGGTTTTGGTAGCTTTATCATTAAAACAAGAGCCGAAAAAACAGGCCGAAACATCTCAAAAAATACCACTATTAAAATCCCTGCACACAATGTGCCCGCATTTAAACCGGCTAAGGTTTTTATCGAAGGCGTAAAAAATGGTGTAGAAGTCAAATAAGTATTAATCGATAAATCAACCGCATTATGCCGAGTGGAAAGAAAAGAAAAAGACATAAGGTAGCGACGCACAAGCGTAAAAAACGCAGAAGAGCGAATCGCCACAAGAAGAAGAAATAAAAGTGCTCGGGCCCTGCCCGAGTTACTTGTTTTGTAAACAACCACGTTCCTTGACATTTTCGAATGCCGCTCTCAGGTTACTATAATCTGAAGCACTACTATTAACGACTGTTTTAGACTTATAGTCTTCAACATAAATATCGACACCGTGAACAAAGAATTAATTATTCGAACACAAAATAACGCGGTCGATTTTGCCTTATTAAAAGACGGAAAACTTATCGAATTACACCGAGAAGAAAGCGATAACAGCTTTTCGGTTGGAGATATTTTTCTCGCCAAAGTACGCAAACCAGTAACTGGTTTAAACGCCGCTTTTGTAAACGTGGGGTATCATAAAGATGCCTTTTTACACTATCATGATTTAGGGCCCAAATTGCCCTCTCTCATTTCTTTTACAAAAGGAGTGCTTACAAAAAAAATAACGGATTTTAGTCTCACTAATTTTCCGCTAGAAAAAGATATTGAAAAGGATGGCAGCATTAGTGATGCGATCAAAGCCAACCAGTCTCTTTTAGTTCAAATCGTCAAAGAACCCATATCTACCAAAGGCCCTAGAATTAGCTCTGAGCTATCGCTGGCCGGTCGTTATGTGGTAATGGTTCCTTTCTCAGATCGAGTCTCAGTTTCTCAAAAAATTGAAAGCAAAGAAGAGAAAGACCGTCTTAAACGTTTAGTGATGAGCATCAAACCTAAAGGTTTTGGTATTATCGTCCGAACAGTTGCAGAAGGACAAAAGGTTGCCGAGCTCGATCAAGATATTCAGCGCTTAATTGCTAAATGGCAAACCCTGTGCGCTAATATTGCCAAAGGGGATCATCCTTCGAAAGTGCTCACTGAGCTCAATCGATCGATTAGCTATATCCGCGATGTATTCAACGAATCCTTTACAGGAATCTACGCCGATGACCCTACAATGGTTGAAAGCGTTAAAGAATACTTGTCGGAAATTTCACCTAAGCACGAAGCTATTGTTCGACTTCACAGCGGAGCCGTTCCGATCTATGAAAAATTTGGTATTGACCGACAAATCAAAACCTCACTCGGGAAGACCGCTTCTATGTCAAAAGGGGCGTACTTAGTGATCGAGCATACCGAAGCTATGCACGTGATTGACGTCAATAGTGGCAATCGATCAAATAAAGCAAACAATCAAGAAGACACCGCCCTTGAGGTTAATATGATTGCGGCCACAGAGGTGGCACGACAACTTCGCTTAAGAGATATGGGCGGAATTATTGTGGTTGACTTTATCGACATGGCCAAAAATGAGCATCGTAAAAAACTCTACGAACACCTAAGGGATGAGATGAGCGATGATCGTGCAAAACACAAAATACTTCCTCCAACTAAGTTTGGACTGATACAAATTACCAGACAGCGGGTTCGACCCGAGGTCAATATTATCACTACGGAGAAGGATCCGAACTCAGAAGGGACCATCGAGGCTCCAATTGTTCTGATCGACAAACTCCACTACGAAGTAGAAAAGATTTTGGCAAAGAAGCCATCAGGCAAAGTGTACCTAAACGTACACCCATTTATCGCAGCCTACCTTACCAAGGGTATTTTCTCTATTCGATTTAAATGGTTCGTAAAGCATAAAACTTGGATTCATATTATTCCAAGAGATGCGTACACCTACCTACACTACCGTTTTAAAGACAAACAAGGCAAAACGATACGTTTGTAATGAAAAGGCTCCCGATGGGAGCCTTTTTTTTTGTCCTAATCCAACCTACTTTTGGAGCATGTTCTACAAACCGAAAGTCACACATTACACGGTAGATGAGGCGAGGCAACGCATCGAAAATTATTGCGCATACCAAGAGCGCTGCCACAGCGAAGTGGTCGCAAAGCTCCGAGAGATGGGAATGATCGATCAAGCTATTGATCAAATCGTTTCTGAACTTATTGCCTCAAATTATCTTAACGAACAGCGATTTGCCATACAATTCAGCCTCGGAAAATTCAGAATCAAAAACTGGGGGAAATTACGCATAGAACGTGAACTCAAATCCCGTAATCTAACCGCTTTCACCATTAAAAAGGCACTCGAAGCATTGGAAAAAGAGGGCTACGAAAAAAAATTTGTAGAAGTATTCAGCAAAAAACTAGAATTACTCAGCACAATACCTGCCTCGCAAAAGCAACAAAAACTCATTCGCTATTTGCAGTATCGTGGCTGGGAAAACGAACTCATATTCGAGCACATCAAACAAATACGGTAATTATTTAATTACGAAGTATCTTTCGGCCGATGCGAACCCTTACCTGGCTTTATAAATCTCCGCTACTTCTTCTGGTACTATTCAGCCTTTTTATTCGCTGGCCCTTTTTCTTTCGCGACTATATCGATAAAGACGAAAGCACCTTTATTTTAATGGGCCAAGCTTGGGCCGATGGTTATTTACCCTATACCTTTTTATGGGATTTAAAGCCTCCATTGGTATTCCTTTTTTTTGCTCAAATCATTAGCCTATTCGGAAAATCTCTAATTAGCATCCGTCTTATAGGGGCCCTAATTGTTGCCCTGAATGGGTTTTTACTTTACCTCATCTCAAAAAAGCATTTTAACGCCTCCCTCAGTCTTCTGCTAGCCATCTTGACAGTGGCCGTTCAATCATTGTTCGGAAGTGTTCAAGGCGTAATGAGTGAGCACCTATGCCTAGCAGCTATATTAGGCGGATGCTACCTTACCTTCGAGAAAAAAAACTACTGGTTAGGAGCTATTCTTTTCAGTTTAGCCTTTTACTGCAAAATGAATGTAGCTTATGGCATGCTTCCCGCCTTCCTATATCTTTTTTACACCCAACGCAGTTCCCTCAAAACAATTCTGGCAGCTTGTGCAGTTGGTGGGGCCCTCACATCACTTCTAGTAGCAAGTCCGTATCTAATCGAAGGCGAGCTTTCAACTTATATCGACGCAGTTTTCAGAGCCCCATTGGCCTATGACGATGCCGATTCAGGTGCGAGTTTTAAAAGCTTTATATGGCTGAGTCCACTAATTGTGTTGTTGAGCTTGGCAGTTGTAAAGATTCCTAGCTTGCGTGTATATACCCTCTTTAGTTTAGGACTGCTAGTGAGCCTAATCAAACTCGGCAAAATAAATGGACATTATTTGATTCAGCTATATCCTTTTATCTTGTTACTACTCGGAACCCTACTTGTAAAACCCTTTACTCAGAAACATGTTTGGCGATGGATAGTACCTATAATTGCGCTGCTTCCAATGGAATCCTATATCGAAACAATGCGACTACTTAATTACTATAACCAAACAGGATATCTATATAACGGAGAAGGTCATGAGCTCGCCCGTTGGATAAGACAACATGATCTACAAGAAAAATCAGCCTATTACACCGAATACCACATTGCATACTGGCTAACCGATCAAAGACCCCTAAGCCCTATAGTTACTCACCCAAGTAATATAGAACGTCCGTTTTTATTTACTGCCATGGGAGTGCCCTTTAAAAGCTCTGAAGAAGCGCTTACCCATCTCTTAACCATTCAGAAACCTGAACTGATTATTAAGCGATCGAAACGAAATTACACGAGTAGCATGCTTGAAGATCAATTAGGTAGAGCCTTAAAACAAAACTACCGATGGCTTGAGACCATCGGTAGTGCAGAAATTTATGAGCTTAGTCTCGAAGAAAAAAGTCTAATCGACTAAGAGTACAAGTTGATTTTTCTTCATTTCAACTGTCCCGCTTTTTATCGCTAAAACAGTATCTGAACCCTCTTTAGAAAACAAGTGAGCGAAAGAGGTAGGTACTTTAGCGATATCAAAACCTTTCAATCGGACTGATCCTTCACTTAAAATCGAAACAATCGGAGCGTGATTTTCTAGTAATTGAAAAGAACCTCCTACTCCTGGAAGCGCAACGGATGTTGCCTCTCCCTGGTACAGTGTAGCCTCTGGTGATATGATCTCTAACTTCATAGGCGTTATTAGGCTTCAGCGAGCATTTTTTCTCCGGCCTCAATAGCCTCTTCAATCGAACCTTTAAGGTTAAACGCAGCCTCAGGTAGGTGATCAAGCTCACCATCCATGATCATGTTAAATCCTTTGATGGTCTCTTTGATATCTACTAATACCCCTGGGATACCGGTAAACTGCTCGGCAACGTGGAAGGGCTGAGACAAGAAACGCTGAACACGACGTGCGCGTGATACAGCAAGTTTATCCTCTTCTGATAATTCTTCCATACCAAGAATCGCAATAATATCTTGAAGCTCCTTGTAGCGCTGTAGTAGCTCTTTTACTCGTTGAGCACAGTTGTAATGATCATCTCCTAAGATGTCTGCTGTAAGAATTCTAGAGGTAGAATCTAGCGGATCTACCGCTGGATAAATACCAAGCTCAGCAATTTTTCTTGAAAGTACTGTAGTTGCATCTAAGTGAGCAAAAGTTGTTGCTGGTGCAGGGTCAGTAAGGTCATCCGCAGGTACGTAAACCGCCTGTACAGAAGTAATTGATCCGTTCTTAGTCGACGTAATTCGCTCCTGCATAGCTCCCATCTCAGAGGCTAGTGTTGGCTGATAACCTACAGCAGATGGCATACGACCTAAAAGTGCTGACACCTCAGAACCTGCTTGGGTAAATCTAAAGATGTTATCTACGAAGAAAAGAACGTCTTTACCTTGGCCATCTCCTGCTCCATCTCTAAAATATTCGGCGATGGTAAGACCTGAAAGTGCCACGCGAGCACGGGCTCCAGGAGGCTCGTTCATTTGACCAAATACGAAAGTAGCCTTCGACTCTTTCATTGCCTCTTTATCTACTTTAGAAAGGTCCCATCCGCCTTTTTCCATTTCTTCCATGAACTCGGAACCATACTTAATGATACCTGATTCTAGCATCTCGCGAAGTAAGTCGTTACCCTCACGAGTACGCTCTCCAACACCAGCAAAAACTGAAAGACCACCATGGCCTTTAGCAATATTGTTAATGAGCTCTTGGATAAGTACCGTTTTACCTACACCTGCTCCTCCAAATAATCCAATTTTACCTCCCTTTGCGTAAGGCTCGATAAGATCGATAACTTTAATTCCTGTAAATAATACCTCAGTAGAAGTCGACAGGTTTTCGAAAGCCGGTGCCTCACGGTGAATAGGCAAACCTTTATCTCCAGTACGATCAAGCTCGGCAAGACCGTCAATTGGTGCTCCAATCACATTAAATAGACGACCGTAAACCTCATCGCCTATAGGCATTTGGATAGGTGCTCCAGTCGATATCACATCAATTCCTCGACTTAGACCATCAGTAGAATCCATCGAAATAGTTCTAACCGTGTTCTCACCTACGTGAGACTGTACCTCTAGAACTAACACTGATCCGTCAGGTTTTGTAAGTGAGAGAGAGTCGTAAATCTTAGGGAGGGCAGCACCTGCTTCGAATTCAACATCGATTACAGGGCCAATAACTTGTGAAATTTTTCCAGTTACTTGAGACATTACTAGAGCGTTAGGGGCTTTTAAAGCCTGTTATTTTATTGAGCGCAAATATACAGAGAATAGCCTAAGTAAAAAACCACAATTTTAAAATAAAAACGCCCCGATTTGGGGCGCCTTATAAATTGAAAATGAGAAGGTTCTTATTAGAAATTCACATTTAAAGAAGCGTAGTAAATAGACCCGATCATACCGGTACCGATTGCAGTGATGTAATCACCACCTGCGATATTCGATCCACCTACTTTAAGTACACTATTGTATGCTGGAATTTTAAAATTAACAGCAGCATCTAGCACGTCAAAAGCAGGCACTTCACCGTCAGCAAAAGAAGCCTCCCAAGTGTATGAACCAGAGTAACGATAGTTAATATTAAATCCTAAATTCTTAACTAACTCTTGATGACCAAAAGAAGCCTTAAAGCGATCTCTCGGGGTGTTTAAGCCCACCTCAAAATCAGGGTAAGCAGCTGTATCAAAGTCAAGTTCTGTATACGTGTAACTCACACCTAAATCGAATCCGGCTACTTTAGTGTCTAATCCCGCTACGATTCCGTAAGATTTAACAGGGGCGTCGGTATTCGTATACGCTTGGTATACTTTGTAATCACCATTCTGAAGTGCAAGAAGTGATAAAGCATTGTCACCAGCTGTTCCGTATAGCGGAACTACTTTAAGCTCGGCTGCATTGAAGTTTGTGTACTGGTTCCAGTATGCGCTTACATCTAAAGTGATTGGACCGATTTGTCCGCGGTAACCAACCTCATAGGCTTCGATTTCTTCAGCACCTACTAGGTCAGTTGTTTTTGCTACAGGAGCGCCTGCAAGAACAGAGGCAAGCGAGAATGAATTCTCATATGCAGCGCGACCAACAACGGTAGCCGTTGCAGGAAGTCCGAAAGCTTGAGCTTGAGCACTAGTAGCGAATGTACGTACATCGCGATCAAGGTTAGCAGCAGCACAACCCACAAGAATCGCATTTCCGACGTCAAGACCAATAAAGAAGTCTTGAGTAGTTGGGTTTCTAAATCCAGTTTGAGCAGAGAAACGAACGTTATGATTACGAGCCGAACCTAGGGTGTATCCTAACGAAATACGAGGAGATACGAATCCATCAAGGAATTCATTTTTGTCGTAACGAGCAGAAGCGGTTACTTTCAAACGCTCATCAGCAAATTTCTTTTGAAGTTGAGTATACGCACCGTATTCGTTGTAGGTAATTGGACCGTCTTTATCGGTAAAGATGGTTCCGTTAGAATTCAGTTCATACTGACGGTAAGATCCTCCAACTTGTAGATCAGCCCAGTTATCAATTAGGTGGGCAAAATTGTAGTTACCGTTGATGTGACGGAATTTAGTGTTATCGATGAATCGAGCACCTGTTCTGAAATCACCATCTTGCTTAACCGTAGTAAAGGCATTGTTGAACTCAGCCGATCCCGGTTGGAAACGGTTTTGGTTCGGTAACCCTTGTAGGTTAAATGCTCCGTTTCCAGTTGCGGCACCAAATTGACCGTAAAAATCTACTGGATAGTCTGCAGCTAAACGACCGTTGTTATGTGCATCCGCGTCAGAGCGGCCTAACTGCTTTGCAACTAAATAACCGGTTACATAATCTCCAAACCATTTTTGGTCAGCAGATTGTTGGCGGTTAATATTGATACCCGCAAAACGCGTATCGTAGGCATCTCCAGAGTCTTCTTCCGTCATGTACGCGCGGATAAAGAAATGTTTATTCTTAACCTCTAGTTTTTGTTGAGTCATTCCGAAATCAGAAACTGAATAACGGTTAGCTCCTTGATAAATAGTAGTACCTGTTCCTTTTCGGTAGTTATAGATAATCTCTAAATCATCACCAAAAGGCCTGTAATAGATACCTAAATCACGCTTCATACTTTTTGCATCGTAATCAGCTAAGTCAGCTTCGTCATATCCAGTACGAGAAACAAGCGCTGTTCCATAGGTGCCAGCAGGAGTACCTGCGAAAAAGTCAAAATTAAGATTAGTAGCGACCTCGTCACCATATACGTTTAGACCGTCATAACCTGGGTTTGAACGACGTGATGACCAACCTGGGAAAGGTAGTGCTGTCTGGCTAACATCATCAGTGCTGTTTGCGTGCCAGTCTTCACCTTGCATGTAGGTAATATTGGCTTTTATCGCTAGTTTATCTGAAAACTTCTTAGCGAAACGAACTCCGACATCCATGTACTGATTAGTACCTGCAGCATCTTGAACAGTTACCCCTGTTTTTCCGTAAACACTAACCCCTTCGGTAGTGAATGGGTCTTTTGAGGTCATAAATAAAATA
>CAZUBV010000006.1:0-25805 GCA_964618875.1 uncultured Flavobacteriaceae bacterium | reverse complement strand
TGGGGACTCTTGTGGCGTTATTTCACTGATACACGAACAAAGTCAGGATATCAATCGAGGGGTAGATCGCGAGGCTCCTGAATCTCAGGGTGCTGGTGATCAAGGCATGATGTTTGGCTATGCCACTGCTGAAACACAATCTTTTATGCCCTTGGCTCTAGTGATTTCTCATGAAATTTTAAAGGTACTCGCTCAGGTAAGAAGGCAAGCTAGTGCGGATGTTTCGGCTCCCATGTCGTATTTGCGACCCGATGCAAAGGCCCAGGTGACCCTTTCCTATAGCGATGACAATAAACCCGAGCGAATTGATACTATTGTTATTTCTACCCAGCACGATGATTTTGATACCGAGCACCGGATGTTAGAACGTATTCGAATCGATATTATTGATTATATCATTCCGCAGGTTATACAAAAGTTCAGTCCAGAAATACAATCACTTTTTACAGATTCGATCAACTACCATATCAACCCGACCGGGAAATTCGTAATCGGTGGCCCACACGGAGACACCGGATTAACCGGCCGTAAAATTATTGTGGATACCTACGGCGGAAAGGGTGCACACGGAGGAGGTGCTTTTTCTGGTAAAGACCCATCTAAAGTAGACCGGTCAGCTGCTTACGCTGCCCGTCATATAGCTAAAAACTTGGTGGCTGCAGGTATTGCCTCTGAGGTGTTAGTTCAATTGAGTTATGCTATTGGTGTAGCTCAGCCCACTTCTGTTTTTATTGACACGTATGGCACAAATACCACCTCGTTTTCAGATCGAGAAATTGCAGCTAGATTAGGAAGTATTTTCGATTTAACTCCCTACGGTATCGAAACGCGACTAAAACTTAGGAATCCAATCTACAGCGAAACTGCGGCCTACGGTCATATGGGTAGAACCCCTCAAAAGGTGGTCAAAATCTTTGAATCGCCCTACAATGGTAAGGTAGCTCGAGAAGTAGAGTTGTTTACTTGGGAGAAACTTGATTATGTGGATCGTTTAAAAAATACCTTCCTTTCACAGTAATTCGTTAAATCATTGCGGTTTTAACGTTTGTTTTGAATTATTTTCACTGAGACCTTGTTTTTTATATTCGCTTTTTAGTAATTAGCGGCCTATTATGAACCAGACACGATTTTATAACGGCTTTGCTTACTTTAACTATTACCAGTTAGAGCAGTAGGGACTTTGTCGTTGTTAAACGTATTAACCATATAAAAGTCCCGTTTTCGGGACTTTTTTTATTGTATGAAAAATATTGCCATTCAAGGTGTTAAAGGATCGAATCACTACATTGTAGCAAAGGCGCTATTTGGTGAATCAGTCGAACTTAGTTACTGCAATTCATTTACGCAGTTAGCTAATCAGCTGGCCAGTGGTCAGGTTGATCAGGCGATTATGGCTATTGAAAATTCAATTGCAGGAGCATTACTTCCGAACTACGCCTTGATTGATACGAACTCATTTAAGATCTCAGCCGAATATTACTTGAGTATTTCGCATAACCTGATGGCTTTACCGGGTAGTTCTTTAGGTGCTATTTCTGAGGTGCAATCACACCCGATGGCGCTGTTGCAATGCTCAGAATACTTTACTGGGTATCCGCAATTAACCCTTATTGAGGCAGACGACACCGCTTCAGTTGCTTCGCGAATTGCTAAGGACAACTTAATTGGCGTAGCGGCAATTGCGCCTAAGGTGGCTGCAGAATTATACGGTTTAGAAATTATTGCCCCAGATATTCAAACACTAGCCAATAATGCCACGCGTTTTGTGGTGATTTCTCGGGCTGAGGATACGATTTATTCTCATGACTCAAATAAAGCGTCAATCCGCTTTGTTACGGGGCACAAACGCGGAAGTTTGGCAACGATCCTCAATGTAATGAGTGATTGCTCGATGAACCTCACCAAGATTCAATCCCTACCTATAATTGAAACCCCTTGGAAGTACGCTTTTTTTGTAGATGTGACCTTCGAAAACAGTGTTGATTTCGATAAAATGGCTGCTGCTTTAACTATAATGGCGGAAGAATTTACCGTTTTAGGCCGTTATGAAAACCAATTACGTAAATCTAATAACCCATGAGAGAAGCAAATCGATTAAATCGGGTTTCAGAATACTATTTTTCCCGAAAGCTCAAAGAGGTTCGTTCGCTTGTCCTCTCGGGAAGACCTATTATCAATATGGGGATTGGAAGTCCTGATCTAGCAGCTCCTGATTCGGCCACTGAGGCCCTTACCCTGTCATTACAAGAAAGTGGAGTGCATGGTTATCAGAGCTACGTGGGTCGAGAAGAACTCAGAGTGGCTTTTTCGGAGTTTTATAACAAGCACTATGGTGTGATTCTGAACCCAGTTACTGAAGTTTTGCCGCTTATGGGATCAAAAGAGGGAATCTTTCACATCAGCATGGCGTTTGTTAATCCTGGAGATAAAGTTCTTATCCCAAATCCGGGATACCCAACCTATAGTTCGGTTACCGATCTGGTTGGCGGAGTATCAGTAGGATATACCTTAACAGAGAGTGGACTGCCAGACTTTGCTGGTATAGATCCGAAAGATTTAAACGATGCGGTGCTTATGTGGGTGAACTATCCGCATATGCCAACCGGAAAATGCATAAAGTCGGACCAGTGGCAACTTCTAGCACAGTTTGCTAAGCAGCACAACTTGTTGTTAGTCAATGATAATCCTTATAGTTTTATCGGTAATGAAAGGCCTAGTTCGCTACTCTCACAGCTCGGAAAATTTGGTCCTATACTCGAACTAAATTCACTCTCTAAAGTGTTTAATATGGCTGGTTGGCGAGTAGGAATGATTTGCGGTGATTCGTCTTTGATTGCCTCGGTCTTGAAAGTTAAATCAAACATGGACTCGGGTATGTTTTTAGGAATTCAGCGTGCGGCTATTGCTGCCTTGGATGCCCCAAACTCTTGGTTCATAGACCTAAACAACACCTATCGCGAGCGCAGATTAAAAATTGAAGAACTATGTGAACTCCTCGACTTGCATCCAGAGCCGAATCAAGTGGGAATGTTTGTTTGGTGCAAGGTTCCAAAAGGAATTTCCGCCGAAACGGTAGTAGATTATTACTTGGATACATATAACTTCTTCATCGCTCCGGGCATCATTTTTGGCAGCGAAGGTGTCGATTACGTTCGCTTTTCACTGTGCGTCTCTGTAGAACAAATAAACGAAGTGATTCAACGAGTTAAATCGAAGTTATGAAACGGATAGCAGTTGTAGGGGTAGGACTTATCGGTGGCTCTTGGGCACTTGCCTTGCGGTCGATATACAGTCAGGCAACGGTACTCGGGGTTGATGCTAATGAAACTCATTTATCTAAAGCCTTAGCACTTGGTCTAATTGATAAAGCAGCTGATTTAACTGAGGCTGCAAACTGTGATTTGATTTTAGTATGTGTTCCTGTAAGTGCATCGTTAGGGGTGATTTCGAATCTTCTAGACAAGGTGGGACCTGAAAGCCTTGTTATGGATGCCGGATCAACCAAAAGTGCCTTGTGTCGCCATCTATCGGATCACAAAAACAGAGCACACTTCTTAGCTGCACATCCGATCGCTGGAACTGAATATTCTGGTCCAGAGGCTGCAATACAGGGACTTTTCGAAAACAAGCTGATGATTTTGTGTGAAATTGAAAAAACTGCTATTTCTCTTCAGGAACGAGCCCTAAGTACGCTGAGCCAGATGAAAATGCGGTTGCGTTATATGGACGCTGAGTCTCATGATAAGCATGTTGCCTACGTATCTCATCTTTCGCATATCAGCTCATTTATGCTGGGTAAGACCGTAATGGACAAGGAAGTAGACGATCGAAACATATTCGATTTAGCCGGCAGTGGTTTTGCCTCAACGGTTCGACTCGCTAAAAGTTCACCCGAGATGTGGGCTCCTATTTTCTTGCAGAATAAAGAACATTTGTCTCACACCCTAGATGCCTATATTTCAAATTTACAGTCATTCAAAAAAATGATTGACTCCGAAGATATTGAAGGCCTGAAGACTGAAATGAAGCGTATTAACGCTATAGAAAAAATATTAAACCCATTACCTTTAACCACTTAAATCTCAATCATGGAAAATTCGAAAGCTTTCAGAAACTGGCTTGACCAGATGCAGCTCACGCATCCGCTTGTTATTGCTGGACCTTGTAGCGCTGAAACAGAAACTCAAGTACTAGACATTGCACATCAGCTTAAAGACTCTGATGTTAATTATTACCGTGCTGGTATATGGAAACCAAGAACGCGTCCGGGTGGATTTGAAGGAGTAGGAGCTATTGGACTCAAATGGCTTCAACGTGTAAAAGAAGAAACAGGACTTAAAACGGCTACCGAAGTCGCTAACAAAGCACACGTAGAGCTAGCATTAGAATACGATGTTGATCTTCTTTGGATTGGTGCACGCTCTACGGTAAGTCCATTTATCATTCAAGAAATCGCTGATGCATTAAAGGGAACCGACAAAATTGTGCTAGTGAAAAATCCGGTAAATCCAGATTTAGCCCTGTGGATCGGTGCAGTAGAACGCCTTCATGGTGCCGATATCAAGAATTTGGGGGTAATTCACCGAGGATTTTCAACCTATAAGAAAACCAAGTACCGCAATCTTCCAGAATGGCAAATTGCTATTGATTTTCAGACACGATTCCCAGACATTCCGATTATTAATGATCCCAGTCATATCTCGGGTCGTCGCGATCTTATTTTTGATGTTTCTCAGACAGCACTAGACCTTAATTTTGACGGACTGATGATAGAAACTCATTGTGATCCTGACAATGCGTGGTCGGATGCGGCTCAGCAGGTGACTCCAGAGCGTTTGCTTCAGATTTTTAAAGATCTAAAGGTGCGTAAAACTGGAGATGATCAAGCGGAATTCCATAATGCATTAAACCAGCTTCGTGCACAGATAGATGTTTTAGACGCTTCTGTATTAGACACTTTAGGTGAGCGAATGAAAATTGCAGAGGCAATAGGTACCTTAAAAAAAGAACGCAATGTTGCTGTTCTTCAGTCGAATAGATGGAATGAAATTTTAGGTAGAATGATATTAGAAGGAGAGCAGCGCGGTCTTAGCGAGGAGTTCGTACTGAAGCTTTTTAAGAGCATACACACCGAATCTATTCGCCACCAAGAAACCATTATTAATTCGTAATTCTTTGTGACAGGCGTTGTATATAAATCTACGGGAAGCTGGTTTCAGGTTAAGACCGAAGAAGGTCATACCTATCAGTGCCGAATAAAGGGTAAACTACGCCTGTCTCAAATACGATCTACTAGCCCGGTAGCCGTAGGCGACCGGGTTGTTTTTGAAATTGATGACGATGGCGTAGGTGTGATCAGTTCCATTATGGAGCGCGATAATTACCTCGTGCGTAAGTCTGTTAATTTATCGAAACAACTTCATATCATTGGAGCGAATATTGACCGTGTTTTTTTAGTAGTTACTTTAGCAAACCCCGCTACTCATACGACTTTCATTGATCGTTTCTTAGTGAGTGCAGCAGCCTTTGGGATCGAAGCGGTGTTAGTCTTTAATAAAATGGATCAGTATGCCGATGAGCTTCTTCCGGTAATAGAAGAATTTAGTGAGATTTACACGAATATTGGTTACCAGGTGCTCTTTTGTAGTGCAACTACATTAATGGGTATTGAAGACCTTAAAGAAGCAATGAAGGGTAAAACCAGTATTTTTTCTGGTCATTCAGGGGTTGGAAAATCTACCTTGATTAATGCCATGGCTCCTGAATTATCGCTAAAAATTGGTGCATTGTCAGAGCAGCATAATCAAGGACAACATACGACCACCTTTGCTGAGATGTTTGATCTGAGCTTCGGCGGACGTATCATTGATAGCCCAGGAATTCGAGGTTTTGGTATTGCCGATATTGAAAAAGATGAAATCGCTCGGTATTTTCCCGAATTTTTCAAAGTAAGTGCACAGTGTAAGTACAACAATTGTCAGCATCTTTCTGAACCTGGCTGTGCGGTAAAGGCCGCTATTGAAAACGAGACCATCGCAGGCACTCGATACGATAGTTATTTGTCTATGGTGTTAGAAGAACAGGGTCCTTACCGGTCCGATAATTTTGGAGAATGAGAGCAGTTATACAACGCGTATCCAGTGCTTCGGTAAACGTTGATGGGCGTGTAGTTTCGTCGATTGGTAAAGGGCTTTTGATTTTGCTGGGGGTAGATCAAAACGACCAACAAGAAGATATAGGGTGGCTCGCTTCAAAGATTGTGGGGTTACGAATTTTTAGTGATACCGAGCAGAAAATGAATTTGAATCTAGCCGATGTAGGTGGCGCTGTTTTGGTGGTCTCGCAGTTCACGCTTTTTGGTGCTACAAAAAAGGGTAATCGCCCTTCTTTTACTCGGGCAGCTCCTTCTGAATTAGGCCAGGTTTATTATAATAATTTTTGTGAGATTTTAGAGCAACTAATAGAAACTGAGGTAAAGAAGGGAGTGTTTGGGGCAGACATGAAAGTAGCGCTCACCAATGATGGTCCAGTAACACTTATAATCGATTCAAAAAACAAAGAATAATGGATATTAAAAATTCACAACTAGCTGTTGATCAGTGGATAAAAAATCATGGTGTTCGCTATTTTAACGAGTTAACTAACATGGCTCAACTTACTGAAGAAGTTGGCGAGGTTGCTCGAATCATAGCCCGTCGTTACGGCGAACAAAGCGAGAAGGAATCCGATAAGGTTAAGGATCTAGGAGAGGAGCTTGCTGATGTTGTTTTCGTAGTACTGTGTTTGGCGAATCAAACAGGTGTAGATCTGCAACAGGCATTTGATCGCAAACTGGAACTTAAAACGCGTCGCGATCATGATCGTCACCACAATAATCCGAAACTGAATTCATGAAATTAGTACACGTAGTGGCTCAAGAATTAGCCGCTGATTTTTCGGTTCGACTTACCGGATCAAAGAGCGAAACCAATCGTTTATTGCTGCTTAGTGCGTTGTATCCAAATGTAACGTTGCTCAATGATTCGAATGCGTATGATGTTGGGGTAATGAAGAAGGCGATTACTCAGCTCTCAGGTACTGTTGATATTCATCATGCCGGAACAGCAATGCGTTTCTTGACTGCGTTTTACTCAGTAACCGAAGGGGCGGAAGTACTGCTTACTGGTAGTGATCGAATGAAACAACGACCGATTGCACTCTTAGTTGACGCTTTGCGATCCCTTGGAGCATCAATTGAGTATGCTGAACAGGTTGGATTTCCGCCGCTTAAGATCAGTGGTAAAAAACTAACTCAATCAAAAGTGAGTATTGCTGCCAATGTCAGTAGCCAATATCTTTCTGCACTTGCTTTAGTGGGTGCAACTTTAGAACACGGTTTGGTACTTGATTTGAAAGGCGAAATCACTTCTCTTCCGTATTTGAATATGACCCTTCAGTTGTTGGGTAGAATAGGTATTTCTGCTCGATTCGAAGACAAGAGTATTCGTATTGATTCATGTATTGCAGTCGATCCGGTTGCTCTTGCAGTTGAATCAGACTGGAGTGCAGCAAGTTACTACTATTCAATAGTAGCGCTATCTTCAATGGGTACCACTGCTCGCTTATCCGTGTTACGCGATGATTCTTTGCAGGGAGACCGCGTACTTGCTGAGATTTATAGGGATTTCGGTGTTCAAACCGTATTTGAAACCGATGGAACTATTAGGTTGCAAAAAACACACGAGCCACCTTCCGATCAGGTATATTATGACCTTAAAAACGCTCCGGATATCGCACAAACCATTGCCGTTACTGCTGCTGGATTAGGAATAAACTGTTATATGAAAGGCCTGCATACCTTGCCTATCAAAGAAACAGATCGCTTAGCAGCCATGAAAACCGAACTTTCTAAAGTTGGGGTTCCTGCTGAGATTACGGCTGAAAGTCTGCATGTTTTAGGTAAAGAAGGGAAGCTTCAACCAGCTGTGATAGCGACTTATAATGACCACCGAATGGCTATGGCATTCGCACCATTGGGGCTTAAAACTCAGGTTACTATTGAAGATCCACAGGTTGTAGAGAAGTCATACCCTGATTTTTGGAAAGACCTTGAACATATTGGTTTTACCCTTGGTTTTGTGTCAGATAATTGACCTTTTCCTTGACAAGGGCCTTCTGAGGATTGTATCTTAGCCCCCCTTAAGCCAAAAGCAATGAAATTATCGAACTTTGACTTTACCCTTCCCAAAGAATTACTAGCTGAGTACCCTGCAGAGCATCGCGATGAATCTCGTTTGATGGTGGTACATAGAGATACCGGTACTATTGAGCATAAAATGTTCAAAGACCTTATCGATTATTTTGACGAGGGTGACGTTATGGTATTGAATAATACCAAAGTTTTTCCTGCCCGTCTCTACGGAAATAAAGAGAAAACAGGAGCGAGAATTGAAGTCTTCTTACTTCGTGAACTCAATCAAGAGCAGCGTTTATGGGATGTGTTAGTCGATCCTGCTCGAAAAATTAGAATCGGAAATAAATTGTACTTCGGTGATGACGATTCACTAGTTGCTGAGGTGATCGATAATACAACTTCACGAGGTCGAACCCTTCGTTTTTTATATGATGGATCGTACACCGAGTTTAGACGAAAGCTTCGTGAGCTGGGCGAAACACCCCTTCCGAAATACATTCGTCGTGCCGTAGAACCAGAAGACGAAGAACGCTATCAAACGATTTACGCAAAGCATGAGGGGGCAGTAGCGGCACCTACCGCAGGTCTTCATTTCTCAAAGCATCTGTTAAAGCGTTTAGAGATTAAAGGAATAGACTTTGCTGAAATCACCTTACATATTGGGCTTGGAACATTTAACCCAGTAGAGGTTGAGGATCTCTCTAAGCATAAAATGGATAGCGAGGAAGTGCTAATCGATCTTGAAGCGGTAGAGAAAGTGAATAGTGCAAAGCGTAATAAGCGAAAAATATGCTCTGTTGGAACCACGGTTATGAGAGCTCTTGAGAGTTCAGTATCCTCTGAAGGAATGCTAAATCCGTACGAGGGATGGACCAACAAGTTTATCTTTCCTCCCTATGAATTTTCGATCGCTGATGCAATGATTACAAACTTTCATCTTCCGAAGAGCACACTTCTTATGATGATTTCAGCCTTCGCAGACCATGATCTGATCGTAAAAGCGTATGACCTTGCCGTAAAAGAGAAGTATCGCTTTTATTCTTACGGAGACGCTATGCTTATTTTATAATTACGATGAGCGCTGATGCGGCTGCGGACAAAAGGGATATCCGAGCTTTAGATAAGCAAGGATTGCAAGATTTTTTTAAGGCAAATAATCAGCCTTCGTTTCGAGCTGACCAGGTGTATCAGTGGTTGTGGGAAAAAGGGGTGCATGATTTTGAATCGATGTCGAATCTTTCAAAATCAACCAGAGCGCTATTAGAATCTCATTTTGTTATTAATCATATCCGCGTTGATCGCTCCCAGCTCAGTGCGGATGGAACCATAAAAAATGCGTTAAGGCTTCATGACGGACTAGCCGTTGAGTCAGTACTTATTCCGACTAAAACACGCAGTACAGCATGTGTGTCCTCCCAGGTTGGTTGCAGTTTAGACTGTCAATTCTGTGCGACTGCTAAATTGAAGCGAATGCGCAATTTAGAGCCCGATGAAATTTATGATCAGGTAGTGGCCCTTAACAGAGAAAGTTTAGAGCATTACAAAAGGCCCCTTTCAAACATTGTTTTCATGGGCATGGGTGAGCCGCTGATGAATTATAATAACGTAGTTAAAGCCGTTGAAAAAATTACTTCTGGCCTCGGAATGTCTCCCAAGCGCATAACGGTTTCTACTTCTGGGATTCCTAAAATGATCCGAAAATTAGCGGATGAAAATCCCAAATTTCAATTGGCACTTAGTTTGCATTCGGCAATAGAAGAAGTACGAAATCAAATTATGCCCTTTAGTCAGCGATTTCCTTTAGATGATCTAATGGATAGTCTGCAGTACTGGTATGCAAAGACAAAGAGTAGAATAACCTTTGAATATTTGATTTGGGAGGGGGTTAATGATCGCCAAGAGGATATTGATGCGTTAGTCCGCTATGCAAAAAAAGTCCCTTGTAAAATCAATATCATCGAATATAACCCGATTGGAGATGATGGATTTAAAGCAGCTTCGGCAGCCATTATTTCGGCTTATGAATCAGCGCTATCTGCTGCCAGAATAGTGGTTACAGTAAGGCGTTCTCGAGGGAAAGATATCGATGCTGCCTGCGGACAACTGGCCAATAAATTGGTACCTTTAACAGCGTAATAAACGGTTATAGTGCACGAAGTCATTAAGATTAGACAACCCATTCTAGAGGAGATGGATCACTTTGAAGATAAGTTCAAGGAGGCCATGAATTCGAAGGTTGCTCTGCTGAACCGAATTACCTATTACATTGCTTCTCGGAAGGGAAAACAGATGCGTCCGATGTTTGTTTTTCTTGTTGCCAAAATGCTTGGTGACGGTAAGGTGAGTGAGCGCACCTTCAGAGGAGCCTCGATTATCGAACTCATTCACACAGCCTCACTTGTTCACGATGATGTCGTTGATAGTAGCGACCGCAGAAGAGGATTTTTTTCTATTAATGCACTTTGGAAAAATAAGATAGCTGTCTTAGTTGGAGACTATTTCTTTTCGAAAGGATTATTGCTTTCCTTAGATCATGGAGATTTTGATCTGTTAAAAATTATTTCTGAGGCGGTTCGTGAAATGAGCCAGGGCGAGCTACTTCAGCTAGAAAAGGCCAGAAGACTAGATATTGATGAACTCGTTTATTACGATATCATTCGTCAGAAAACAGCTACCCTAATTGCTGCGTGCTGTGCGATGGGCGCTGCATCTGTAGGTAGTAGTGAAGAAGAGGTGGCTCGTTTTCACGCTTTTGGTGAGTATGCTGGAATGGCGTTTCAAATAAAAGATGATCTTTTTGATTACGGAGATGATCGAATAGGCAAACCAACAGGAATAGATATTAAAGAGCAGAAGATGACACTTCCGCTTATTCATGTCTTAAATAAAGTCTCCGTAGCCGAGCGCAATTGGCTTATCGATTCCATAAAGCGTCACAATAAAGATGTTAAACGAGTAAAGCAAGTGATTGCCTTTGTAAAAGAGAACGGAGGCCTCAGCTATGCCGAGGGTCAAATGAATCATTACAAGGAGGCCGCATTGCGATTACTTGAAAATTATCCAGACACTGAATACAAAGAAGCACTCTCAAATTTGGTAACTTACGTAGTTGACCGAAAAAAGTAATTCGAACTGCCTTGATTGCACAAACTACCATAGATAAAGTCTACGAAATCGCTCGAGTAGAAGAGGTGATCGGCGATTATGTGCAACTAAAGAAGTCTGGAGCTAATTTCAAAGGTCTTAGTCCGTTTAATAGCGAGCGTACACCCAGCTTTATGGTGTCTCCTGTCAAACAAATATGGAAAGACTTTAGTAGCGGAAAAGGCGGAAATGTAATCGCTTTTTTAATGGAACTCGAGCATTACACCTATCCAGAGGCGATTCGTCATCTTGCTCGAAAATACGGCATCGAAATTGAAGAAACTCTGCAAGACCAAGAGCAAAAGGAGCTTCAAGATCACAAAGAAAGTCTGTACCTGATCAATCAATTTGCTGCACATTATTTCGAAGATCTACTGCAGAATTCGGTTACCGGTAAAGCAATAGGTCTCAGTTATTTCAGCGAGCGAGGCTTTACTCCTGCTACCATCAAAAAATTTGGATTAGGTTTTGGAGGTACTTCGTATGACGGACTAGCTAAGGCTGCCCTGGCGAAAGGGCATAAACTCGATTATCTCACAGAGCTTGGCCTCTGTATACCTCGCGAGCAGGTTAGCAATTCGTACTCGGATCGATTTAGAGAACGCGTCATTTTTCCAATTCACAGTAATAGTGGAAGAGTTTTGGGCTTTGGGGGTAGAATATTAGACAGCCAAAAAAAAGTGGCCAAATATGTAAACTCTCCTGAAAGTGCTATTTATCACAAATCTAATGTCCTGTATGGGATTTACTATGCCAAATCTGCCATGGCAAAGGCCAATAACTGTTACCTAGTCGAAGGATACACCGACGTTATTCAGTTACACCAAAGTGGTATAGAAAATGTTGTTTCTTCAAGCGGCACGGCCCTTAGTGATGCTCAAATTAGAATGATTCAGCGTCTGTGCGATACCATTACGGTTTTGTTTGATGGTGATGCAGCGGGAGTTCGTGCTTCACTTAGAAGTATCGATATGATTCTGAAACAAGGTATGAATGTGAGGGTTGTCTCCTTCAGCGAGGGCGAGGATCCTGATAGTTTTGCACGATCACATACCGATACAGAGGTGCGGACGTTTTTGGAAGAATCGGCAGTAGATTTTATCTCCTTTAAGACGGCTGTCCTGCTGAAAGAGGCTGGGACAGATTCTAGTAAGATTGCTGGTGCGATAAGAGATTTAGTAGGGAGTATTGCTTGTATTCCTGATCCTATTAGCAGAGAATTATATATACGCCAAACGGCACGAGATTTAAATGTTAGTGAAGGGGTATTGTTTTCGAGTTTAGCAGATCTTCAGTCGAAACAAGAGCGTGATGCCAAAAAAGCATCGCAATCCTCACGAGCTTCTAATGGGTTTGAGGTGGTTGCTCGAAATCCAAATCCGCCCATGCCTCAGGTTAGCGCTCTCGAGGTATTAGAGAAAACGCTTATCAAATCAATGCTATTGTACGGATCGCGAACAGAGCAATTTGACGATGAAGTGTTGAAAGAAGACGAAAAGGGTCAGCTTTTTACTGAAAAACGGGTACAAGAATTAAAAGTCTACGAAAAAATATTTTTGGAGCTTCAGCAAGATGAGTTAGCCTTTACAAATCCATTATTTCAGGATCTATTTCAGTCATTAGTAACTTTTTTTGCTAGTTCCCCTGATCAGCGTATAGAATACTTTATTCGGAGCTGTTCTTCCGAAGGAAAACAAGCAATGGTTGACTTGATCAGTAGTTTGCTTCTAGAAGAGGAGCAATTTGTGCTTCACGATTGGGAGCGAAAAAATATTTTTGCCAAACCTAAGGAACATTCAGTTGATCGGTTAGTAACCGAGACCATACTCTCACTTCGATCTCATTTGCTTTCACAGCAAATTAAGGCCCTTCAAGAGGCTTCGAAAACGGATGATCGAGCAATTGAAGAGGTGATGGATTATCTACAACTGAATCAAGTATTGAATAAAAAACTCAACAGAGTATTGAGTTTTTAACGAAGCCCTGATGGAATTTGACACACGGGTATGGGGAGCATTTTGTGCAAATTAGACCGATGAAACTTTAAGAATATCTCAAAAACTTCACACTCTCTCCCTGTAAATTCTTCTAATTCACGCCTTTGTTCGTGCTGTTGCATGGCCCATTCTAGCTCTGGGTAGCTCGCGCCAATTTGGTCTTCGTCGGTACGATCGTCACCCCATAATCCGTCCGTCGGGGGAGCGGTTACAATCTCGTTACTTACCCCAAGATAGGCTCCAAGTGCAGTAACCTCAGTTTTATTAAGGTCGGCTATTGGACTAATATCTACACCTCCGTCACCGTATTTAGTGTAGAATCCTACACCAAAGTCTTCTATCTTGTTTCCTGTACCGGCAACTAGTGCTAAGCGGCATTGGGCAATATAATACAGGGTGGTCATTCGCAACCGCGCGCGAGAATTCGCCTCTGCTAATTGCGTAAGTTCGGTTTGGTTTGCTTGTATTGATTGAGCTGCTAAGAACGTGTCAAAAACACCGCTTAAAGGCACTTCAACGGCTTGAACATTTTTAAAGGTAGTGGTAATCCAATTTAGGTGATTTTGCCCCCTGTCTATTTGATTTTTTGCTTGATGGATAGGCATATTAACAGCCGTAACTTCTAAACCTGTAAGGGCGCAAAGGGTTGAAGTCGTAGCTGAGTCAATCCCTCCAGAAACACCAATTACAAATCCTTTAACTCCGGCATTGTTTGCATAGGTTTTTAGCCAGTCAACAATGTGCGTCGCAACCTGATCTACCTTCATTGCTTTATTTGCAAAGGTAATGTTGCATGTGGTATTTTTGCAACTCACATTTAAAAGATTTGTATGGCAATTTCCCATGAATCTACTATAGAGTTAACCGTTGGTCTAGATGAAAATAGGGTTCCGGAAGAAATCGTTTGGTCTGCTGAGGATGGTGGAGTAACCGCCCAATCTGCAAAGGCACTACTACTGTCTGTTTGGGATCCGGCAAGTAAAGAAACTCTGTCGATTGATTTGTGGACTAAGGATATGCCGGTAGATGAGATGAAGTTATTTTTTCATCAAACCTTGGTGAGTATGACCCAAACGTTTATAAGAGCTACACAAGATGAAAAAATGGGTGCTACGATGAAAGATTTTACCGACTATTTCGCAGAGAAATTAGCGTTGAAGTCTTGATTTAGCGAATCAATAACCTCAAGTACTTCCTCTCTGCCAATGTTGTTTGATGATGAGGTAATCAGGTGGGGTGGTGCATATTCCCAACTTGTGTCGGTCATTTCTTTAAGATACTCAGAAACGTGTCGTTCGATGGCGCCGGGTTTGAGTTTGTCTGCTTTAGTAAAGATGATGTAGAAGGGACGCTCATTTTCGGTAAGCCAAATCATGAATTCAAGATCAATAGGCTGAGGTTTGTGCCTAATGTCAACTAAAACGAAGCTGCATACTAACTGCTCTCTACCTTTGAAATAATCTTGTATGTAACTTTGAAACTGCTTTTTGTCTTTCTTTGAGACTCTAGCGTATCCATAACCAGGCAAATCGACAAGATGCCATTGGTTGTTGATAAGAAAATGATTGATTAGTTGTGTCTTACCGGGACGACCCGATGTTTTTGCCAGTGACTTTCGTTGAGTAAGTGAATTGATCAGTGAGGACTTCCCCACGTTTGACCGCCCGATAAAAGCGTACTCAGGTATTCGAACTGTTGGGCAGTTTGATACCTTAGAATTGCTCATCACAAAGGTTGCGGAGCGGATTTGCATAGCTAGAGCGTTAGAGGTTTGACTCTTTAAGCCATTGGTGTAACAACTGATTGAACTCCTCGGGATGTTCCATCATTGGAGCATGTCCGCACTTATCTACCCAATACAGTGACGATTTTGGAAGGAGACGGTGAAATTCTTCTGCCACTTCGGGAGGTGTGACTTTGTCGTTTTTACCCCAAATAATACAAACCGGTAGGTCAAAAGCTGGAAGGTCCTTTGCCATGTTGTGCCGGATAGCACTTTTCGCGATCGCTAGCGTTTTAATGAGCTTATTTCGATCGTTTACGAGCTCAAATACTTCGTCAATAATTTCTTTGGTCGCAACTTTTGGATCGTAAAAGACTTCTTCTGCCTTTTTCTTTATGTATTCGTAGTCTCCACGTTTGGGGTACGAATCACCCATTGAATTTTCGTATAGTCCTGAGCTTCCGGTAATTACCAAAGCCTCTACATTGTTACGGTACAATTTAGTGTGCAGTAATCCAATATGTCCACCGAGTGAATTACCTAACAAAATGGCTTTTTCAATCCCTAGTTCTTTCATGAACCGATCGACATAACTGGCGAATTCTTTTACCGTAGTTTTTAGTAAGGGGAGGTCATATAATGGCAACACCGGAATGATTACTCGGTATCCGTTTGCTGAAAAGTAATCAAGAACTGCTGAAAAGTTGCTCAATCCGCCCATCAAGCCGTGGAGAACGATAATCGGCTTACCCTCTCCTTGGTCAATAAACTCAAAAGATCCTACTGTTTTTGTGGCGATGCCTTGTTGCATAATTGGAAGTTGCGAAGCCCAAATATAGAAAATTAGCAGAACTATCAACTTCTTAATAACTTCTTCAAAATTGTGGATAAAAGTGTGATAATGTGGAAAAAAGTGGTATTTTCATAGCTATATTTGAAGAGAAATTAATCGTATGACTCATTTAATTGGTCAATTTGAATGCAAAGCGGATGCAAAGGGGCGTGTAAGCTTGCCTGTTGCATTAAAACTTCAATTGACTCCAATTATTGAAAATGGTTTTGTTCTTAAGCGATCTGTCTTTCAGAACTGCTTAGAGCTGTATCCGAAAGAGGCTTACGATCAGCTTATGACCAGAATTGTTGCGAAAAACCAGTTTAGTAGAAACTACGACACATTTTTGCGAAATTTTCTAGCGGGTACACAAGAGGTGAGTATTGAGGAGTCGGGGAGGCTACAAATCCCTAAGTCCCTTGCTTTGTTTGCTCAAATTAGCAAAGAGCTTGTCTTAGCATCTGCAATCAATCGCATCGAAATCTGGGATAAGGCACAGTACGAAGCCGTGTTACAACAAGGTCAAGATGTTTATGCTGACCTGGCCGAAGTTATTTTCTCTGACGATGACAAATTATCATAACCCCGTTCTGCTAGAAAGCGCTATTAAAGGATTGAATATCAATCCTGAAGGTGTTTATGTGGATGTTACTTTTGGCGGTGGAGGTCATTCTAGAGCTATCCTTTCTGCACTTGGGAAAACCGGTCGATTAATTGCTTTTGATCAGGATAGCGATGCGGTTAACAATTCAATTTCTGATCCTAGGTTTACTCTAGTAGAAGCAAACTTTAGAAACCTTAGTGCGCATCTTCGTTTTCAAGGGGTGCGAAAAATAGATGGGTTGTTGGCCGATTTTGGAGTTTCGTCACATCAGTTCGATAAGCCGGAGCGCGGTTTTTCGACGCGCTACGATGCCCCCTTAGACATGAGAATGAGTGCTTCAATGACGACTACTGCGGCCGAAATTATTTCCACGTTTTCGGTAGATGCGTTGGCTTCTTTATTTCGGAAATATGCGGATCTTCCTAATGCGTATACCCTTGCAAAAGTGATTGACTCTTCACGATTACTTAGGCCGATAACCACAACTTTTGAGCTTATTGCTGTTTTAGAGCCCGCCGTATTTTCTCCAAAACGAAATCAACAATTAGCTCAAGTCTTTCAGGCAATCCGCATCGAGGTAAACAAGGAGCTTGAAGTGATAGAGTCTTTACTCTCGCAACTCGCATCGCTCACAGAGCCAGGGGCGCGTTGTGTGTTTATTAGTTATCATTCGCTAGAAGATCGACTAGTCAAAAATTTTATTCGAAGCTCTCGCTTTGAGGGTGAGCCTGAAAAAGATGCCTTCGGAAATCCTAATGTGTATTTCAAGAAAATAGGAGGTGTGCAGACTCCATCTGCTGAAGAAATTAGTGTTAATAATCGCGCTCGAAGTGCTAAGCTTCGGGTAGCCGAACGAATCGTTAATGCCTACTCGTTATGATAAAGCGGCTTATGATCGATTTGGTTAAAGGGCACCCTCTAGTTAGCGAGGATGCTTGGAGGAATTGGCGTTTTATCTTTTTTGTACTGTTTTTATTCATTCTTATGATTTATGCGGCTCACCGTGTAGATCAAAAGGTCATAAAAATTAACGGGCTTAGTCAGCAACTCAGTAGACTGCGTAATGAACATGTTGATAATCGTCAGCGTATTCAAAAAGCTCGACTCGAATCGTCACTGAAGGCAGACTTGTTCATTCAGGGTTTGCAACCTACTGAACAGCCGCCATTAATTCTTATGGTACAATGAGCAGTAAGGGTAGTCAATATATAATGTACCGCATATACGCTATCACAGGGGTTCTAGTCCTTTTCTCGTTTGGTATTCTTTACCGATTGATTACGGTGCAGTTTGTTGAAAAACAAGCGCTTGAACAATCCGTACTTAATCAAAACAGAAAGATTGAAACCTTAGAGGCTAAGAGAGGGAATGTCTATGCGGTCGATGGAGCCCTATTAGCTACCTCCGTACCTTCTTATAATGTTTATTTTGATCCGACTGTTCCGAGTCAGGCTGAATTCTCAAAACATATTGAATCGTTATCTGACTCGCTTGCGCTGCTTACTTCAAACTCTTCGACCTTTTGGAAGAATCGTTTACGGTCTGCTCGCCGCACTAATGACCGTTATGTTCGAATTGCAGTTGACCTTAGTTATAGTGAATATACACGACTAAATAAATTTCCGATTTTTGATCGCGGTCGTGGTCGCGGAGGTCTCATCGCCGACATGAAAATTGCCCGTAAAAAACCGCTAGCCCCTTTAGCTGACAGGCTTATTGGGTATTATAAGGAAACAGGTAAGGATATCATTAAGGTTGGGATTGAAGGAGCTTTTAATGATAATATTTTAGAGGGAAATAAAGGATTACGCGAGGTTCAGCGTATTCAAAAGGGTCTTTGGAAGCCGGTCAGCTTTGAGAATATGGTCGAGCCCGAAGATGGAAAGGATATCGTGACTACCCTGCATAGCAACATACAAGATATTGCCCATCAGACCCTAAAACAAGTGCTTACTCAGTACAAAGCCGAAAAGGGAACGGTGATCGTGATGGATGTTAAGACTGGAGCAATTCGTGCTATGTCTAATCTATCGCAAAATGCTAAAGGGGAGTACACCGAACAACTCAATGACGCGATTGGTGCACTTTATGAGCCCGGTTCGACTTTTAAACTAATGAGTTTAATTGCCGCCTTAGAAGACCGTAAGGTTGATTCTACGACAGTTTTTCATGCGCCCTACGGTCATTACAAGGTATATGACCGAATTATTCGTGACTCTCGATTAGGCGGATATGGAGCAATTTCGTTAGCTACAGCGTTTACTGTATCATCGAATACAGCATTTGCAGAGATGATTCACGAGGGATATAAAGAAAATCCGCGGGCATTTGTAAATCGACTTTACAGTATGAAACTGCATCAGCCACTCGATATTCCTATTTCTGGAGAACCTAGTCCGAAAATTCGTTATCCTGGTGAAGAGGGCTGGTCTGGTGTTTCTCTTGCTTTTATGTCACACGGATACGAAGTGTCGATGACCCCGCTTCAAGTACTTTCTTTTTACAACGCAATTGCAAATAATGGGGTTTATGTCAAGCCCCAATTCGTAGCTCAAATTCGAAAAGGGGATCAAATAGAAAAAGCATTTAAACCTGAAATTATTCACCCATCTATAGCCAGCAAAGCGACACTTAAAGTTGTTCAGCAATTATTAAAGGATGTAGTTGAAAAGCCTTTTGGAACAGCTCATAAGCTGTATGATCCTTATTTTTCTATGGCCGGAAAAACGGGAACATCTCAGGTTGGATATCAAAAGGGGAAAGACCAGGTAGATTACGTTTCTTCTTTTGCCGGTTATTTTCCTGCAGAGAATCCTGAGTACTCTTGTATCGTTGTGGTACATAGGCCTGATAAGAATGATAAAATTTATGGAGCTGACGTTGCAGGACCCGTTTTTAAATCGATTGCTCAAAAAATTTATGCGACTTCACCACATAAAGAGGTTATCAGGTTTGACCGGCAGTTAACCCTTTTGAAAGCTTTGTCTCCATCGGTTACTACCCGTAAGAATTCATCAATAATAAACTCGGGCTTATGAAACTTTTGAGAGACTTACTCTACGGAATTCGGTTGGAAACGGTTGTAGGATCTACAGCAGTTCCTATTGAGTCGGTAAGTTTTGATTCTAGACAGGTAGCTCGCGACGGACTTTATATCGCTATAACTGGAACCTCCTCAAATGGACATGATTTTATTGATGATGCTATTTCAAGGGGTGCTAAGGCCGTTGTTTTGGAGTATATGCCAGCGCAACTTTCCGAGGGAGTAACCTATGTTTTGACTCCCTGCACTCGTGAAGCACTTGCCTTGGTGGCTGCTAACCTTTACGATCGTCCAAGTGAACAGGTTCAGGTGATTGGAGTAACGGGTACGAATGGTAAAACAACAGTTGCCACCGTATTGTATCAACTATTCAGCGAACTAGGGTATGCTTCCGGGCTGTTGTCAACGATTGCTGTTTATGTGAAAGATGAGCGGTACTTGGCATCCCACACCACTCCCGACCCGTTACAGATTCAACGATATCTTGCTATGATGCGTGATACCGGTGTTACGTATTGTTTTATGGAAGTAAGCTCGCACGGTATTGATCAAAAAAGAACCTTGGGCATTAATTTTTGTGGCGCATTATTCACCAACCTTTCACATGATCATCTCGATTATCACGGAGATTTTTTAGCCTATCGAAATGTGAAGAAAAGCTGGTTCGACACTCTCAGTAAAGACGCTTTTGCACTTTCAAATGCCGATGATAAAAATGGTTCGGTCATGTTACAAAATACGAAGGCTAAGACGGGTTATTATAGCCTTACATCGATTGCCGACTACAGAGCTTCTGTAGTTGAGATGCGATTTGATGGAATGCTACTTAGAATTGCTAACCGAGAATTTTGGACTCAACTCACCGGAACGTTCAATGCGTATAATCTGGTTTTAGTTTATGCAACCGCCTTAGAGTTAGGTGAGGATCCTTTTCAGGTAGTTGCTGCTATGAGTAAACTTACCCCTACTCCCGGACGACTGAATTGGGTTAAGGGAACTCAAAATCGCTACGGAATTGTTGATTTTGCGCATACCCCCGATGCACTTCAGAATGTACTCGATGCGATTAATGCACTTAGAACACATAATGAACAATTGATTACCGTTCTTGGATGCGGTGGTGATAGAGATCCCTTAAAACGTCCTAAAATGGGAAGTATTGCTGCTTCTTTTAGTTCGAAAGTGATTATCACTTCCGATAATCCGCGCTCTGAGGATCCGCAAAAGATCGCTGATCAAATGCTTGCGGGTGTAGGTGTTCAGTTACGATCACGCGTTTTTGTTCAGCTTGATCGAGCTGAGGCAATCAGAATGGCTGTTGCTCTAAGTGGTCCTGGCGACTTAATCTTAGTGGCCGGAAAGGGTCACGAGAGCGAGCAGATCATTGGCGATAAACGAATTCCATTCAGTGATAAGGATCATCTAAGTAATGCACTAAACCTATAACCGATGCTGTATCATCTTTTTGACTTTTTAGATCGAATGTATGAAGTCCCTGGGGCGTCACTCTTCCGCTTTTTATCCTTTCGTGCGGCGGTAGCCTCGGTGCTCAGTCTGCTAATCGGGATTGTTTTCGGGCATCGAGTTATTAGTTATCTGCGAAAGAAGCAAATTGGTGAGACTATACGAGATCTAGGCCTTGAAGGTCAGGCTCAAAAGGCAGGTACGCCAACCATGGGAGGTCTTATCATTATTGGATCAACACTTATCCCAGTGCTGTTATTTGCCAACCTAAGTAATATTTATATACAGCTGTTACTAATCACGACAATCTGGATGGGGGTTATTGGTTTTATTGATGATTACATCAAAAAATTCCGAAACGACAAGGAAGGGTTAAAGGCAAAATTCAAGCTTGCGGGCCAAGTGATTTTGGGTGCTATCGTAGGAGCAGTACTCTACTTTCACCCGGGTGTTACCTTAAAACCCGAGATCCCAGGGATTCCTTTAAGCGAATCTGCGGAGATCAAATCGGTAGTTACCAATATTCCTTTTTTTAAGAATAATCAACTTGACTACGCGGATTTTCTCACTGTTATCAATCCTTCTTGGGAACATTTGGGATGGCTCGTGTTTATTCCAGTTGTCATTTTTATCGTTACCGCAGTTTCGAATGGTGCAAACCTTACCGATGGAATTGATGGCCTTGCAGCCGGATCCTCGGTAATTATTGTACTTGCCTTACTGGTCATTGCCTGGGTATCCGGAAACTTCATGTTTGCCGATTATTTGAACATATTCTATCTGCCTAGAGTAGGGGAAGTGGTGGTGTTCTCGGGAGCCTTCGCTGGCGCACTTATTGGTTTCATGTGGTATAATACCTATCCAGCCCAAGTGTTCATGGGCGATACTGGTAGTCTTACTATTGGTGGTGTAATCGCTGTGATTGCAATTATTGTAAGAAAAGAGCTGCTTATTCCGGTTTTATGTGGAGTCTTTTTTGCCGAGTCACTATCGGTAATGCTGCAAGTAGGTTATTTCAAATACAGTCGTAAAAAATGGGGCGAGGGCAAGCGCATATTTCTTATGGCTCCGCTTCACCACCACTACCAGAAAAAAGGATATCACGAGAGTAAGATTGTCATGCGTTTTTTGATTGTTGGAATTCTTCTAGCAGTAATCAGTATAGTAACCTTGAAAATTAGATAAGCTTGGTGCAGAAAGATACATATATCGTTATTCTGGGTGCTGGCGAAAGTGGCGTTGGGGCTGCGCTATTAGCCCAGTCTAAAGGGTATGCTGTTTTCGTGTCTGATAGTAAAACTATAAGCGAATCATTCCGCGTAAAGCTAGAGGGCGCAGCTATTGATTTTGAACAAAATGGTCACAGTTGGGATCGAATTAGAGGTGCAGATCTAGTTGTGAAAAGCCCTGGAATACCTGACCACATTGCTTTAATTCAGGAGCTTAAGATATTAGGCATTCCGGTTATTTCTGAAATTGAATGGGGATTCCGATTTGTAAATGCCTTCCAAGTAATTGCAATTACCGGCACCAACGGAAAGACAACCACGGCTACACTAACCCACCATATTATCAGCTCTGAGTTTCCACAGACCCTTCTTGTTGGTAATATCGGAGATAGTTTTGCAGCCGCTGTAAGCGAAGATTCGAGTCGCCCGTTTGTTATCGAGGTTAGTAGTTTTCAGTTAGACGGTATCGAACATTTTGCTCCTCATATTGCTATAATCACGAATATTACCCCAGATCATTTAGATCGCTATCAGTACCAGATGGAGCTCTACATACAATCTAAAATGCGGATTGTAGCGAATCAAACCGAACAGGATTATCTGATATACGATGCCGATGATCCCATTCTTGTTGCGGCTATTGACAACTCAAAAGACCGTATTAAATCACGATTAATTCCTTTTAGCACCGAAAAATTAGTAGACCAAGGCGCCTGTCTTAAAGACGGCCATTTGGTGATTCACATTGATAATCAAACCTTCACTATGGACACTTCACTTATTCCAATCCCAGGTAAGCACAATCTTAAAAATACTATGGCTTCTGCCACAGCCGCGCTGCTCAAGTCTGTTCGCAAAGAAGCCATTCGTCAAAGCATCGAGGGTTTTACTGGCGTTCCTCACCGCATGGAGGTTTTCGAAGAGTTTTCAGGAGTTCGTTTTATCAACGACTCCAAGGCTACAAATGTTAATGCCTCATATTTTGCACTTGAATCAGTGAAGCGACCGGTAATATGGATTGCGGGCGGAGTTGATAAGGGGAACGATTACAAGTCACTTATGCCCTTAGTACGCGAGAAGGTGAAGGCTATCCTTTGTATTGGGGTAGATAATCAAAAATTAGTTGAAACCTTCGGTAGGGTAGTTCCAGATATCGTTGAGCTTGAGAGTCTTGAAGATGCGGTTGCCCATGCAATGCGCTATGCCGAACACGGAGATACGGTGTTACTATCTCCAGCATGCGCAAGTTTCGATCGTTTTGCCAATTATGAGGATAGGGGAAATCAGTTCAAGCGTATTGTAAAATCATTGGATTAATGTATAAAGCGCTACAATTACTTAAAGGTGATCGCGTGATTTGGGCGCTGACCGGGCTATTGGCTATCATTTCGTTTTTACCCGTTTATAGAGCAGGTACTCAGATTTATTTTAGCGATTCGAGCTCTGTAATCAGTACACTTCTTTTCAAACACATGTTTTTGCTGGCTGCAGGCTTTGGCCTTATTTGGGCTACGCACTACTTACCTATTGAGCGAATTGCTATGCTAGCCTGGCTACTTCTTATCCCTTCTTTACTACTTCTAGCATATACCCTTACCCTAGACACTTCTTTCTCTGGTGTAAGTGCCAAGCGATGGATAAAGGTTCCGCTACTCAATATGAATTTTCAGCCTTCAACCTTGGCAAGTGTACTATTAATGGTTTGTACAGCGAGCTATTTGGCTAAAATTAAGGATACCAAAATCCGATTTTCCGAAAGTATTCTGCCGCTATGGCTTCCGATCGCCGCCACGGTTCTTCTGGTAATAAGCCAAAATTTCTCAACGGCAGCTTTGATTGGAATTAATGCATTTTTCCTTTGCTTCATCGGAGGATATCCGATACGATATTTGGCAGCTGTTGGTGTTAGTATTGGAGCTGCAGCAGCATTATTCTTTACCCTTTTAATGACTTCTCCTGAGCTCATTCCGTCTGAAAGAGCACTTACCTGGAAGAATCGTGTTGAGACTTACTTACATCCGGAGTTAGCTGGTGATGATAGTAAACATCAAATTACGTTAGCGAAAATAGCCGTTGCCGAGGGTGGATTATTAGGAAAAGGTGCGGGTAAAAGCGTGATTAAAAATCGTATCTCGCAAAGTACATCTGATTTTATTTACGCCATCATAGTCGAAGAGTACGGTCTTGTTGGAGGCCTTTTTGTGTTAGTACTCTATTTATTATTCCTCATCCGGATAGCCGTTCTGGCTCATGCCGCTACTACTGTATTTGCCAAGTTGTTGATCGTTGGATTAGGGCTTCCAATCGTGGTTCAGGCTTTATTAAATATGGCAGTTGTCGTTGAATTAGTTCCGGTTACTGGACAGCCCTTACCACTTATTAGTATGGGAGGGACATCGATCTGGATGACGTGTATTGCCATTGGAATTGTGCTTAGCGCTAGTTATCATAAAAAAGCAACTACCTGATGGGATATAAGTTTATGATATCGGGTGGGGGTACAGGTGGACACATTTATCCAGCTATTGCTATTGCAGATGCATTGAAAGCTCGGTTTCCCGAATCAAAATTTTTATTTGTCGGTGCGAGCGATCGCATGGAAATGGATTTAGTTCCTCGTGCAGGCTATCAAATTGAAGGCCTTTGGATCTCTGGAATCCAGCGTAAACTGAGTCTCAAAAACCTATTATTACCGGTTAAGATTCTTTCTAGCCTTTTAAAATCATATCGACTTATTCGCTCGTTTCAACCCGATTTCATAATCGGTACAGGCGGATTTGCAAGTGGCCCCGTACTTTTTATGGCGTCGTTTTTTTCAATTCCTTACCTGATTCAGGAGCAAAATGCCTTTGCGGGTCTTACCAACAAATGGCTTGCTAAAAAGTCAGTTGCAGTATGTGTTGCCTATCCAAATATGCAGCGATTTTTTAGTGGGGCAAATGTACAACTCACAGGAAATCCGGTACGTTCAGTTCTTACTCAATTACAAATCTCTCGTGAAGAAGCTTGTGCCGTTTTTGGATTTAGTGCGGAAGATAAAATCGTACTACTCCTTGGTGGAAGTCTCGGATCTGCCCAAATGAACCGTTGGATGTCGGAGCAGTTATCGTATGTAACCGATCAAGGCTTCAAACTTATCTGGCAGTGCGGAAGAAGCTATTTTGAGACGTATGAGATTTATGAGTCTAGCTCGGTTCGTGTGTTTCCTTATATTATGAATATGGGTGCCGCGTATTCTGCAGCAGATATGATTATTTCAAGAGCGGGTGCCGGTGCGATCTCGGAATTAGCTTCGGTAGGTAAGCCGACACTTTTTATTCCTTCACCCGTTGTTGCTGAAGATCATCAGACTCAAAATGCCCGCTCAATGGTTGAGTTAGGCGCAGCGCTCATGTTAAGAGAAGATGAGATGGAAGAGCGCTCTGCTGAGGTCCTTGGGTTACTTATTGCTCGAACACTTTCTGGGGACACTTCTATGGCCGATGCCTTCAAAAATCAAGCTAGACCAGAGGCCGCTGAGACTATTGTCGAACTCATAAGCAGCTATCTTCAATGAACAAGGTGTACTATTTCATAGGTATTGGAGGTATTGGAAT